>JAEUMC010000728.1 GCA_016793415.1 Devosia sp.
TGGCTGTTGAACGCCAGGGATTTTCCCGCCAGTACCTGCCGCATGACGTCGCGGTTGAACTCGGCCACCTCAGGCCAGCTGTCGAACACGGAGGTGCCGAAGGCGCCCGGATGCCGGCCGCCGGCGATCGGTGCATAGGCGGCGTTGTAGAGCATTATGCCGCGCGGACCGATCAGCAGCGCCATCGGCGCGGCGGCCGTCATGATCAGCCGGGCCGCAGAGCGGAGCGCTACCGGCCAGCCGGCGATCGGGCCGAGTTCAGTTGCGGCCCAATCGAAATTGTTGGCAAGGAGCATGACCGGGTCACGATCCAACCGGGCCTTGGTCGCGGCGTCGGCCCGCGGAAAGAACGAACGTGGCATCGATCACCAGGGCTGGCGCGCTTGGCGCGTGGAGTTACTGCCCGCGCACGCGGAGCCGTAGGCCAGTAACGCAGCCGAGAGCGAGTTAGTTCACTCGGCTGCCACAATTCTCTCGGAACGGGCCGGACGCTGCAGCCGCAGCTCCTCGGCGACGAGGAAGGCCAGCTCCAGCGCCTGGCTGGCGTTGAGCCGGGGGTCGCAATAGGTGTGATAGCGGTCCTGCAGCCCCGCTTCGGTGATCGCCGCGACGCCGCCGCCGGTGCATTCGGTCACGTCGTCGCCGGTCATCTCGATGTGGATGCCGCCGGCATAGGTGCCCATGGTGCGGTGAATGTCGAAGAAGCTCTTCACCTCCCCCAGCACCCGCTCGAACGGCCGGGTCTTGTAGCCGTTCGAGGCCTTGATGGTGTTGCCATGCATCGGATCGGAGCACCACACCACGACCTTGCCCTCGGCCTTCACCGCCTCGATGAGGCGCGGCAGGTGGTCGGCGATCTTGTCCGAGCCGAAGCGGCCGATCAGGGTGATGCGACCGGCCTCGTTGGAGGGGTTCAGCTTGTCGATGATGCGCAGCAGGTCGTCGGCGACGAGGCTCGGCCCGCATTTGACGCCCACCGGATTGCGAATGCCGGAGAAATACTCGACATGCGCCGCGTCGACCTGGCGGGTACGGTCGCCGATCCACAGCATGTGGCCGGAGGTGGCGTAATAGTCGCCGGTGATCGAGTCCCGGCGGGTCAGCGCCTCCTCGAAGCCGAGCAGCAGGGCCTCGTGCGAGGTATAGAACTTGGTTTCGCGCAGCGACGGGGTGTTGTCTGGCGTGAGCCCAAGGGCGCGCATGAAGTCGATGGCGTCGTCGATCTTCTGGGCCAGTTCCTCGAAGCGCGGATAGGCGTTGGAATCCTTCATGAATCCCATCGTCCACTCGTGCACGCGGGTCAGGTCGGCATAGCCGCCGGAGGCGAAGGCGCGCAGCAGGTTGAGGGTCGCGGCCGACTGGCGATAGGCCAGCAGCAAGCGTTCCGGATCGGGAACGCGCGCCGCCTCGGTGAAGCCGATGTCGTTGATGATGTCTCCGCGATAGCTCGGCAAGGTGACGCCATCGATGGTCTCGGTATCGGACGAGCGCGGCTTGGCAAACTGGCCGGCGATGCGCCCCACCTTCACCACGGGCTTGGATGCACCGTGAGTCAGCACCACCGCCATCTGCAGGAAGACGCGGAAGAAGTCGCGGATGTGGTCGGCGCCGTGTTCGGCAAAGCTCTCGGCGCAGTCGCCGCCCTGCAGCAGGAACGCCCTGCCCTCGGCAACTTCAGCCAGCTGATGCTTCAGCTCACGGGCTTCACCGGCGAATACCAGCGGCGGGAACTTGCGGAGCTGCGCCTCGGCGGCCTCCAGTTTCGCCGGATCCGGATAGACCGGCACCTGCGAAATCGGTTTCTGTCTCCAGCTCTGCGGCGTCCAAGTCGTCGGCATCACGCGTATCTCCCAGTCGGCGGCGGAATAGCAGGGGATTGCGGCGCTGTGAAGCCGCCGCCGGTTACTGCTTTTGGCCGCCCCGATAGACGTAGCTCGGCTTCTTGAAGGTCACGAGCTCCTCGGCCGCGGTGGGGTGCATGGCCATGGCGCGATCGAAATCGGCCTTCGTCGCCTTCATGCCCATGGGGATCGCCGCCATCTGAATGATCTCGGCGGCGCCCGGACCGAGGATGTGCACGCCAAGCACTTCGCCACCGCCGGCCCTGGTGATGAGCTTGATCA
>JAEUMC010000175.1 GCA_016793415.1 Devosia sp.
GCTTTGCGCATGGAGATCGTCGGCAAGCCCGACGAGGTGCCGCCGGTGCAGCAGGAGGTGCAGGCGGCGATCGACAAGGCCGAGGGCAAGTCTTCGCCGATGGGCTCGATCGAGCGTTTCGCCTTCTACGAAGCGGCCAAGCAATCCTACGTCGTGATTCAGACCGGGGAACGCCGGTTCTATGGCTGCTTCATCTTCAAGAAAGGCGTGCTGCCGCCCGAGGCCTAGAGCGCTTTCCGGAAGAAGCCTGCCCCGCGAAAGCGGGGATTGCCGACTTTCCGGTTCGAGAACGTGGCCAGCAAAAGCGCCGGTGGCGCCCGCCAACACAGCAAGGCCGATCGGGGCTCCTGCCGAAACTGCGCATTCACTGGTGAAAGCAGGCACTACTCACCAATGAATGCAACCCCCACTTTGTGCATTGGGTGTGCCAGGGACCCTCGCCAACGTGTTGACTTCTAACATGTCAGCTTCATACCATTCCTCAGCATCCCGCACATAAGGGAGCTCCCTGGGGAGGGACGTAGGCAGGGGTTGAGGGACTTGGGTTGCGCCGCGGCGCGGCCCGACCTGCACGTTCAATTCCCATTGAGCGCCGGCGCGGAGGCGACAACGCCGCTGGAAGCGGCGCTTTGAGGGAGAACAGACGTGAAACTCGAACTCTACAACCGGGTTATGGCCATGCAGGCCAACCGCCGCAGCTTCATGAGGGGCGCTGCCGCGCTCGCCGCCGGCACGGCACTCAGCAGCACTTTCGCGGGCCGCGCCTTCGCTCAGGACAGCGTGCGCGCCCAGATCCTGCAGATCCCCGGCGTCGGCAAGGGCTCGCCCACCGATGCCGACTGGCAGAAGGTCGGTGAGCTCTGCCTCGCCGCCACCAAGGCCAACGTCGCCGAGGGCGAGTTTGCCGGCGTCGAGCTGACCTTCATGGGGCTCAACAACCAGAACCTGCACAACTTCCTGTTCCGCGGCTTCCTCAAGCCGTGGGAGGCCTATACCGGCGCCAAGATCAACTGGATCGACCTGGCCCAGGCCGACTATAATCCGCGCCTGCAGCAGTCGATCGCCACCGGCACCGTCGATTTCGACATCGTCGAAATGGGCGCGCCGTTCGAGGGCGACACTGCCGGCAAGGGCCTGCTCGACGAAATGCCCGACTGGGTCAAGACCCAGATCGAGGCCGATGATCTGGTGAACTATCTCAAGGCGCCGGTCGGTACCTGGGACGGCAAGACCTATCGCATCAACATCGACGGCGACTGCCACACCTTCGCCTACCGCAAGGACTATTTCGGCGACGGCTCGATCAGCGGCATGGCCGACGTGCCGACGCACTGGGAGGATTTCCCGGCGCTGGCCACGGCTCTTGCCGGCAAGAACGATCCGATCACCGGAACCCCGGCCTTCGGCTTCATCGATCCGCTGAAGTACCAGTGGGGCGGCTTCGGCTTCTACTTCCTCGAGGATCGCGCGGCGGCCTATGCCAAGCATCCCGACGATCCGGCCTGGCTGTTCGATCCCGAGACCATGAAGCCTCGCGTCAACAACCCGGCCTGGGTGCAGGCCATCCAGGATGTGCTCGATCTGGTGAAGGCCAACGCCTATCCGCCCGATCAACTGAATGCCGATCCGAACGCCACCGCCTTCTCGCAATTCCTCGGCGGCACCGGCGCGGCGCTCACCTGGTGGGGTGACGTGGGCTCCAACGCCCGCACCTCCGACACCTCGGTGGTCGGCGACGTGGTTGGCTTCTCGATCAACCCCGGTGCCAAGAAGGTCTACAACTCCAAGACCAGCGCCTGGGAAGAGAAAGAAAACTTCGCGCCCAACATGGCCTATATCGGCTGGGGCGTGTACGTCACGAGCCGCGTCTCCGCCGACGAGAAGAAGCGCAAGGCTGCCTGGTCTGCCGCTGCCCATCTGGGCGGCAAGGATATCTCGCTGTGGACCGCGGCCTATCCGTCGGGCTTCCAGCCCTACCGCAACTCGCACTTCCAGTACGACGAGTGGGTGGCTGCCGGCTATGATCGCGCCTTCGTCGAGGATTACCTCGGCTCGAACCTCGACAGCTACAACCACCCCAACGCTGCGATCGAGCCGCGCATCCCCGGCATCTTCCAGTACTACTCGATCGCTGAGGACGAACTGGTGAAGGGCATCAACGGCCAGTACGCCGGGGCCCAGGAAACCGCCGACGCCATCGCCGCTGCCTGGGAGAAGATCACCGACCAGATCGGTCGCGACAACCAGATCAAGCTCTACAAGGCCTCGCTCGGCATGTGATGCCGCAAGATGTGAAGTCACGCCTGGCGTGATTGACAATCCACGGCTGGTGGCGGACCGTCACCAGCCGATTTAGTTCCGAACGCGAACTGTCCAAGAGGCGTGGATGGCGTTGACTGAATCACCGAGCTACGGCGCCATCTCGCGTCGCCGCAGGGATGGGGGCAGGGCGCTGGTCGCGGCCGCCACCGTGCTGTTTCTGGCTGTGGGGCTGCTGCAGGCGCTGAACTCTGCCGGGCTCGTACCGCTCGGACTCAGGGATTGGCGGCCAACGCTTTATGCCTTCCTGCTCTGGTCTGTGGCGCTCGGCGTCGGCCAGGTGATGATGCGTGGCGATGCTGGCCTCAAGGCGCTGTTCATCCTGCCAGCCGCGTTGTTCACCGCCGCCATGGCGATCTTCCCGACGCTGTTCGGCCTCTCCATCGCCTTCACCGACTGGAATCTCGCCTCCCTGACCGGCCAGAAGTTCAACGGCTTCGACAACCTGCTGCAGCTGATCGGCGACCCGTTCTACTGGAACGCCATGCGCAACATGGTGATCTACGTGCTCTTCGTTCTCGTCGAGTACGCCGTTGCCTTCGGCCTCGCGCTGCTGCTCAACGCCGAGATCCGGGCGCGCAAATTCTGGCGTGTCGTCTTCCTCATACCGCTGATGCTGTCGCCGGTGGCGGTCAGCTGGATGGTCGGCAAGTCGATGCTCGAATACCGCTTCGGCCCGGTGGCCCGCTTCGCGCGCTGGCTGGGCTTCAACAATCCGACCTTCTTTACCGACCCCTGGATCGCCCGGCTGTGGATCGAGGCGATGGATGCCTGGGTGTCGATCCCGTTCGTCATGATCCTGCTGCTCGCGGGCCTCCAGGCCATGCCCAAGGAGGTCATCGAGGCCGCCAAGGTCGATGGCGCCTCGCCCTGGCAGCGCTTCTGGCAGGTGGTCTTCCCGCTGATGCTGCCGGTCTCGATCACCGCGATCGTGTTGCGCATCATCTTCAAGCTGAAGCTCGCCGATATCATCATCACCGTCACCTCGGGCGGTCCGGGCGGCGCCACCGACAGCGTCTCGAGCTTCATCTATCGCGAGTACCGTGACCGCTCGAATGTGGGCTACGGCACCATGCTGGCGATGTTCTACCTGGTGGTGATCGTGATCTTCATCACCCTGCTGCTGAAATTCCTGCGCAAGCACATGCAGAGGATGACCTGATGGCCGCCGAAGCAACCATCTCCGCCCCATCAGCGACTGATGCCGGCGCCGCCGGCCGGCGCCTGAAGCATGTCGCCGGCAAGGTCGGCATCTATGCTGCGCTGGTGTTCTGGGCTTTCGTGTCGCTGTTCCCGGTCTATTGGACCATCACCACCTCGATGAAGGTGGCCAAGGATGTGCAACTGGGCCGCCTGATCCCCTGGGTGGATTTCCAGCCCAACTGGCTGGGCTGGCGTTCGCTCGGCCTCTCACCAGATACCATCGGGCAGGTCTCGACCGTTCGCGACGAGTTCCTCGATCGCTTCCTCAACTCGATCTACACCGCCTTTGGCGCTTCGTTCCTCGCCGTGCTGATCGGCTCGCTCGCCGCTTACGGCCTCAGCCGCTTCCAGTACAAGTTCCTGTGGATGAAGAACCAGGATCTGAGCTTCTTCTTTCTCAGCCAGTTGATCCTGCCGCCGGTCGTCCTGGCGCTGCCCTTCCTCGTGCTCTACCGCGAGCTGGCGCTGCTCGACAGCATCATCGGCCTGGTCCTGCTCTATACGCTCACCGTGCTGCCGATCGTCATCTGGATCATGAAGGACCAGTTCGACACCATTCCGATCGAACTCGACGAAGCCGCACAGGTCGATGGCCTCGGCCCCTGGGGCACCTTCTTCCGCATCATCCTGCCGATGGCGCTTCCCGGCATGGTGGCGGCCTTCATCCTCTCGCTGATCCTCTGCTGGAACGAGTATTTCTTCGCCGCCCTCCTCACCGGCGCCGAAGCAAAAACCCTGCCGGTGATGGTCGCCAGCCAGACCGGCTCGCAGGGCATCAACTGGTGGAGCATGGCCGCCCTCTCCACCGCCGCCATCGCGCCGCTGGTCGTCGTCGGCGTGCTGCTGGAGCGCTACATCATCCGCGGGCTGACCGCGGGCAGCGTGAAGGGGTAGGGCGGTCGAGGCGTAGGGATACGTCAAACGCGTCCAACCCACCGGCGTCATTCCCGCGAAGGCGGGAACCTAGTGGGATGCTTCCAAGGACAGTGAGGTGGAGAGTCCGCACTGGGTTCCCGCCTTCGCGGGAATGACGCCGGTGGACGGGGCATTCTCACAGCCCCCGCATCAAGTCCTTGTTCCGCTCATACAGCTCGCGGAACACCCGATAGCGCCGCTGATAGAGTTCGCGCAGGTTCTGGTCCGGGGTGATCTCGTGATCCACCGGGTTCCAGGTCCGGATGTCGTCCGGCTGCACATCGCCGATCGCCAGCGCCGCGATGAACGCATCGCCATACGACGCCCCCACCGTTTTCTGCCGCACGATCTGCGTCCGGCCCGAAACGTCCGAGGTCGCCTGCGCCCACACCCTGTTCTTGGTGCCGCCGCCGGCCGCGAGGATCGCCCTGGGCGGCTGGCCGACATCGGCATAGGTCTCGAACACGTGGTGCGTGCCGAAGGCGATGCCCTCGAACAGCGCCCGGTAGATGTCGCCGCGCGTGTGCGTCAGGTTCATCCCGAACAGCACGCCCTTGGCTTCGGTGTCGTGGATCGGGGTCCGCTCGCCCGAAAAATACGGCAGCATCACCAGCCCGTTGGCGCCGGGCGGTGAGCCCTCGGCCTCGAGCGCCAACGCCATCACTGCGGTGGCCGGATCCAACTCCCTGGCGAATTGTTCGCGGAACCAGTGGCTGAGCGTGCCGGAGGTCGCGAGCCCTGACATGGCCGCGTGCTTACCCGGGAAGAACCACGGTGCGTACCACAGCCGCGCGTCCGGCACCCGCACCGGGGTGATCTCGATGATGAAGATGGTCGAGCCATACATCAGCAGCATGTCGCCGTCGTCGAGCACGCCGACACTGAGCGCCTCGGCGCCGGCATCGATGGTTCCGGTGGTGACCGGCGTGCCCAGAGCCAACCCGGTCTCGGCCGCAGCCTCGGCCGTCACCGTGCCGGCAATGTCGGTGGTCCAGATCGCCTCGGGGAGTTTTTCCAGCCCGATGATGTCGTCGGCCAGTTCGTCAGTCCAGGCGAGCTTCTCGACATCGTAGAGCGGCGAGAAATTGGCCGCCGAGTAATGGTCGATCACATAGCGGCCAGTGAGCTTTTGGACGATGTAGGTGGTCGAGGTCAGGATCTTCGCGGTCTTCGCATAGATCTCCGGCCGGTTCCGCTTCAGCCACAGGATCTTGGGCCCGATCGACTGGCTGGTCAGCGCGTTGCCGCAACGGCTCAGCAGCACGTCTTCGCCGATCCGCGCCGTCAGTTCCTCGATCTCTTTGGCCGCCCGCGTGTCGACGCCGTAGAGCACGCCGTTCATCAGCGGCTCGCCCTCGGCATCGACCGGCAGCATGCAGGGGCCGATGGCGCTTGCCGCCACCGCGACGATGTCGGAGGGCGCGACGCCACTGTCGGCGATCAGCTTCTGGCTCAAAAAGCAGAAGTCGCCCCACCAGTCCTCGCGCGGCCGGTGCTCGGCCCAGCCGGGCTGTGGCACCAGCATCTTGTGCGGCCGCGCGGCGCTGGCGACGATCCGCCCCTCCGCATCCACCAGCACGCCCTTCGATTCAAACGTTCCGATATCGATGCCGAGATAGTGCCTCATCCGATGTAATCGTCCCGGTCGAGGCTGAACTTGCTGTCGATCCGCGGCAGTGCTTCCACCAGCAGCGCCGTCAGCTGCTCGAGATCGGCCATGTCGCAGACTTCCAGCGACGAGTGCGAGTAGCGCATCGGAAAGCCCACATCGATCGAGGCGACGCCCTGGCCGACCAGCTGCACATAGCTGAGATCGGTCAGCGCACCGATATGGGCGCTCCGCTGCAGCGGCAACTTCTTCGCTTCGGCGCTCTGTTCGAACAGCTTCACCATCGCCGGATGCGGCAACGTGCCGTTCAGCGTGCCGCGCCCATGGAACGAGTAGAGCGAGATGGCCGGCCCGCCTCCGAGCTTCACGTCGCCACGCGCCGCCATGTCCGGCGTGTCGGTCGCAAGGATCAGATCAAGCTGGATCGCCACATCGGGCATCAGCACCTGCGCCGCCGTCACCGCACCGCGGAGGTTGAACTCCTCCTGCACCGAGAAGACGAAATGCACCGTCGGCCGTTTCTTCACGCCGGCCAGCGCCTTCGCCACCTCGATCATCACAGCACAGGCAGCGCGATCGTCCACCGCCGTGCCGGCGATCCGCCCATTGGCGAGTTCGGTCACCTTGGGCGCATAGACGATGGGTGTCCCCACATCGATCCCCGCCGCCAGCACTTCCGCCGCCGACTTGAACCCGGCATCGATATAGAGCTCGGGGTAGGGTAGGACCTTGTATTTTTCGTCCTGTGACGTCGCATGATGGCTCTTGTGCGCAATCAGCCCGGGCACGTCTTTGCCTTCGCCGATGCAGAAGATCACCTCGTGCGCCGGCAGCGCCCGCTCCGGCACCCCGCCCAGTCGCTCGACGCGCACCATGCCGTTCGCCTCGATCTTCCGGACGATCAACCCGAGCTGGTCCATATGCGCGAACAGCATCACGCTGGGGGCACCCTTGTCGCCCGGCAGCGTCGCAATCAGGTTGCCCAGCCGATCGGTGGTCGAGGTGATCCCGAGTCCCGCCATTGCTGCCTTTAGATACTTGCGGACCCGCCCCTCATAGCCGGAGAGCCCGGGAATGAGCATCAGGTCGATCACCCATTGCTTCAAACTCATCAATACCCCCGTGCGGCGCGGACCAGCCGCATGAACTCGGCGGCGCGGTCGGCGTCCACCGCCTTCCAGGTGTCGCCGTCGACCTTCAGCGACGAACCGACGATGCAGCCATCCGCCACCTTGAGCACGTCGGCGACCGTGGCGTGCTTGACGCCGGTATTGGCCAGCACCGGCGTTGTCGGCAGCGCCTTCTTCACTGCCTCGAGGTCGACCATTTTGGCCGCCTCGCCGGTAATGGCGCCGGAAACGAGGATCGCATCGGGGATCGACGAGAATACCGCGCTGCGCGCCCGGTCGCTCAGCGGCCGCTGGTCCAGCGAATAGGCGAACTCGGCCGAGACATTGTAGAGCAGCGCCAGATCCTGCCGGCCGAGCCGATCGCGATAGCGCATCGCCTTGCCGGCATCCGGCGTCCACGGCCCCATGTCCGAGGCATAGGTGCCGGTGAAGATCTCGCGCACGAAGCGCGCCCCGGTCGCTGCCGCCAGCGCGATCGAGCTCTCAGGGTCCCACAGCACGTTCACCCCGAATGGCACGGTGATCTCGGACCGCAGCCGCCCGATCACATAGCCCATGGTCGCCGTCGAGGCAGTATCGACGTTGAACTCATAGGGCCGGTCGTTCTCGTTGCCGAACATCACGGCATCGAACCCGGCCGCCTGCAGCGCCTTGAGGTCCTTCCTGGCCCCTTCGACGATGGCCTCCACGCCCCCCTCGTAGTCGTGCAGCGGCGAGCCCGGCAGGGCCCCCAGATGCACCATGGCAATCACCGGCTTTTTGTCGCCGAACACCGTCTTGAATTTGCTTGTCATTGTTTCTTGTAAACCGCTTTACTAGACGCCTATGCGTAGCAGCGACGAGGCCGGCCGTCTATGGCCCGCGGCGGGGCGGGAGCGTGCTCCACACCAATCCTTAACCACGATCGGCTAGGGTGAGCGGGACTGAGTGCTAGGTTCCAAGATGGAACTGCTCTTTCTCCTC
>JAEUMC010000790.1 GCA_016793415.1 Devosia sp.
AGGCGGAAGTCGCGACCGCGATAGCTGGCATAGCCGAACAGGAACCAGAACAAGGCCGCGACGACGGCGTAGCCGACCACCACGACGGTGCCGACCTGGGTAGAGAGGTAGAAAAACACGATGTAGAGCGGCAGGAAGATCGCCAGCGCGAACAGAAAGCCGATCAGCAGCTGCACGGGCGTGCCGGTGTATTCCAGCGCATCGCCATCGATACTGGTGTTGTGCCAATAGAACTGCCGCTTCATGGTGGTGACCCAGAAGCGGTAGAGCCCCAGTGTCGGGAACATCAACAGGTAACCCCGCACCAGCCGCCAGAACAGCTCGGCCCGCGTGCCGCTGAACTGGACGCGGCTGACTCGGACATCACCGAGCAGTGTCGTGATACTGGGCACTCTGCCATCCCCCAAAGCAACGGCATGTTGCGATGACGGCGACGTTATTGGCAAGTATCAAGCAGTTGCCGGCGTTCAGTATTTACGGATAGAGCCGCTGCCGCGTCCACGCACCGTCCGGCAGGGCGCGGGTGAAGCGTACCCGATCGTGCAGCCGGTTGGCGCCATCCTTCCAGAATTCCATCGCCTGAGGGATCACCCGGAAGCCCGACCAGTAGGCGGGGCGGTTCACCGGCTCATCCTCGCCAAAGCTCTTCTTCAGCGTTTCGACCCGCTCGAGCAGGGTGTAGCGATTGGCCAGCGGGCGCGACTGCTTGGACGCGTGCGCGCCGATCTGGCTGACCCGGGCGCGGGTGGCGAAATAGGCATCGGCCTCCTTGTCGGCCACGACTTCCACCGGGCCGCGGACCCGGATCTGCCGGCGCAGCGTCTTCCAGTGCATGACGAAGGCGGCCTTGGGGTGGGCCAGCAGCTCCCTGCCCTTGTCGCTTTCGAAGTTGGTGAAAAAGCAGAAGCCGCGCGCATCGCGCTGGTTCAGCAGCACCATGCGCACGTCGGGCAGGCCGTCAGCATCGACGCTGGCCAGAGCCATGGCGTGCGGATCGTTCGGCTCGCTTTCCTGCGCCGCGGCGAACCACTCTTCGAACAGCGAGCAGGGGTCGATCGGGGCGGTATCGGAATCGTCGAACAGCCGCTCGGTAAGTGTCGTTGCCGGCATGGTTTTACCCTCGTGACGCGCCAGTCTGGACAAGCCCGGAGCGCATGGCCATATAGGATGGCGCGGGCCGCGAAAGCAAATCCCAACCCGCCCCGAATTGAAGGAACCCATGCGCGACCCGTATACCGTGCTCGGGGTGCCGAGGTCCGTCACTGAAAAGGACCTCAAGTCCGCCTATCGCAAGCTCGCCAAGGCGCATCACCCCGACCAGAATCAGGACGATCCGAAGGCCCACGCGAAATTCGCCGAGGTCTCGTCGGCCTATGACTTTCTTTCCGACAAGGAAAAGCGTGCCAGCTATGACCGCGGCGAGATCGACGCCGACGGCAACCCCCGCTTTGCCGGCTTCGGCCGCGGCGCGGGCGGCGGCGCGCGACCGGGTGCAGGCGCCGGCGCAGGCGGCTTTTCGGCCGAAGACATCCTCAAGGAATTCATGTCCGGTTTCGGCGGCCAGCAGCGCGGGCCGACGCGCGGCGCCGGCGGCAGCCAGAGCTGGGACCCGTTTACCGGCGCCTCGAGCGGCGGCTTCCAGGGCGGGCGCTCGACCGGCATGGGCGGCGAAGACATCAACGCCACCGTTACGGTGACGCTGGAGGAGGCGAATGCCGCCGGCAGCGTGCCGCTGCGCATGCCGACGGGCAAGGTGCTGAACGTCAAGCTCCCCGAGAAGGTTGAGGAAGGCCAGCAGATCCGGCTCAAGGGCCAGGGCCACCCGTCGCCCTATGGCGGCGCGCCGGGCGATGCCATCGTCACGGTGAAGTTCGAGCGCCACAAGCAGTTCCGCCGCGATGGCGCAGACCTGCGCGTCGACGTGCCGATCACCCTCTACGAGGCGGTGCTCGGCGGCAAGGTACGGGTGCCGACGCTCGACGGCTCGGCCGAACTGAACCTGCCGCCTTCGGTCAACACCGCCAAGGCGCTGCGACTGAAGGGCAAGGGCCTGCATGGCGCCGGCGACCTCTACGCGACGCTTCGGATCGTGCTGCCCGAACAAGGCGACCCCGATCTCGAAAGCCTGATGCGTTTCTGGCGCGACCAGAAGCCATACAAGGTGCGGGACAACTAGCCCGGCCAGAGGGTGGTGCGGCGGCAGTTCAGCTCCGCGGCGCGGCGGCTCGTTTCAGCCGGTCGTTGATCG
>JAEUMC010000797.1 GCA_016793415.1 Devosia sp.
CGGCAAGCGCACGCTCTCGCTCGCCGTCTACATGTACTACGAGAGCTTCTCCAACGGCGCCTGGGCTTATGGCTCCGCCGTGGCCGTGGTGCTGGGCGCCATGGTGATTACCGTCAGCGCGCTGCTCGCCGTGGTGCAGGCGCGTGTCAGCAAGAACATCCGATAGGCAGATCATGGCAGTCGACATCACCGACAAGGCGTTCATTTCGGGCCTGATCGAAGAGGAAAAGCGGGCGCAGCGGCAGGGTGGCCGTTGGCTGGTGATCCCGATCCTGGCGCTCACCATCGCCTACCTGACGCCGCTCTATTACCTGTTCGTCACGGTATTCAAGACCACCCAGGAATACGCCACCAAGGGGGTGCTGGAACTGCCGGCCGGGCTCGCACCGATCGTAGACAACGCGGTGCAGGCCTGGACCATCGCCAATCTCGGCCAGGCGGCGTTGAACTCGTTCAGCTATGCGCTGATCGGCGCGGCGCTGGCGGTCGCATTCGCCGCTGCGGCGGCGTATGGCATGACGCGGCTGCACCTGCTCGGGTCGAACGGCTGGTTCATGCTGATCTTCACCGGCACGCTGTTCCCGTTCCAGATGTACCTGGTGCCGCTGTTGTTCGGTTACCAGAGACTCGGCCTGGTCAATACCTGGTTCGGGATGCTGCTGGTCTATGTGGCGATCTGCATCCCGTTCCCGCTGCTGGTGCTGAGAAATTCGTTCTCGGCCATCACCCGCGAAGTCGACGAAGCTTCGCGGATCGAAGGCGCCAGCGAGTGGCGAGTGTTCACCTCGATGATCGTGCCCAATGCGATGGGCCCGCTGATCGCGCTGTTCCTCCTGCAGTTCACCTTCATCTGGAACGACCTGCTGTTCTCCTCCATCCTTGCCAACGGCATCGAAGTGCGCTCGATCATGGTGGCGCTGCAATCGCTGCAAGGCACCTATTCGACGCTGGGACCCAACGTGGTGATTACCGCCACGCTGATTTCGAGTATCCCGACGGTCTTGCTGTTCATCGCCCTGCGGAAGTACTTCATGGCCGGACTGCAACTGGGGACCAAATGACGGCGGAACGACAATGAAAGCTCCACGGGCGAAATCGGCGGCAGTGGAGTTCGGCAGCGACGGCCATGGCGCTCGGCAGGATGGCGGCTCGATGGCGAGCCAGGTCTATGACCGGCTGATGCAGCAGATCCTAGACATGCAGTTGCCGCCGTTCCAGGAACTGTCCGAGGCCCGGCTGGCTGCCGAATTCGGGGTCAGCCGCACGCCGGTGCGCGAGGCCTTCGCCCGGCTGGCGCGGCGCGGGCTGGTGGAAATCCTGCCACAGCGCGGCACCATCGTTTCGCCGCTGAGCGAGAACCTGATCGCCAAGTCGCGCTTCATCCGGGAAGCATTGGAGCGCCCTCTTGCGCGCCTCGCAGCGGAGCGGCTGACGCCGGAGATCGCGGCGCTCTTAAAGCGCGAGATCGTGCTGCAGCACACCTTTGCCGGACTGGGGGACGACCAGGACTTCCTGCTCTCGGACGACCGCTTCCATTCGCTGATCGCCAAGGCGGCCGGGTTCGAGACCATCTGGGACGATGTGCGCGAAGCCAAGTTCCATATGGACCGCATCCGCCGGCTGTCGCTGCTCAGCCAGGAGCACATGTATTTCATCGTCGGCGAGCACGAGGAAATCCTGGCGCGGCTCTCGGCGCACGACGCCAAGGGCGCCGATGAGAGCATGACCGTGCATCTCGCCTCGGTGATGCACGAGCTCGACGTGATCCGTGCAGCGCACCCCGAGTATTTTGTGCGCGAGGCGGCTGCGGTGGAGCAGTAGGGCTTCGTCGGGAAGCCCCTAAACCCCAAGGCTCCTGATCACATCCCGATACCACAGTGCCGACTTCTTCGGCGTCCGTTGCATCGTCTCCAGGTCGACATGGACGATGCCGAATTTCTGGGTGTAGGCGGCGGCCCATTCGTAGTTGTCGAGCAGCGACCAGAGGTAGTAGCCGCGCACGTCGGCGCCCTCGTCGATCGCCTTGGCGATCCATTCGAGGAACGCGCCGACATAGGCGATGCGCTCATCGTCCTCAAGCGGATCGGCCAAGGTCTTGCCGTCGGAGACGCCGTTCTCGGTGATGAAGATCGGACGGTCGAAACCGTAGTCGGTCTTGACCATATGGATCGCGTCGTAGACGGCCTTGGGATAGAACTCCATGCCGTTGTCGAGGAAGTTGCCGCCGGGGTGCCACTCGTCGGCGACCCACCATTTCGGGTTGTAGTGCTCGGCGCTGACCACGACGCGTGAGTAGACGTTGAGCCCGATATAGTCGATCGGCGTGGCGATCAGTTCGAGATCGCCGGCTTCGATCTCGGGCATGGTGCCCGCGGCGGTGAGCCGGCTGGTGAGCCGCTCGCTGTAGCCGCCGCCCAGCAGCGGATCGAGGAAGAAACGGAAGCCGTTGTCCTCATCCTCTGCGGCCAGGGCCTTGTCCTCGGGCTTGTCGGTTGCCGGATGGCGCTGCCAGATGTCGAGGACGATGCCGATCTCGCCCGGACTGCCGGCGGCGCGGAACGCCTCGACGCCGCGGCCATGCGCCAGGAGCGCATTGTGCATTGCCTGGCGCGCCGCCTTCTCGTCGCTGCGGCCGGGGGCGAAGGCGCCCATGCCATAGCCGACCCAGATGGAGATCGGCTCGTTGAGCGTCGCCCAGCGCCGGATGCGGTCGCCGTAGCTGTCGAACACCAGCGCCGCGTAATCGCCGAACCAGCCGACGACGTCGCGGGTCACCCAGCCGCCACGATCCTCGAGCGCCTGCGGCAGATCCCAGTGGTAGAGCGTGACATTGGGGGCGATGCCCTGCTCGAGCAATTGGTCGATCAGCCGCGAGTAGAAATCGACGCCGGCCTGGTTCACCCGACCGGCGCCCTCCGGCATCAGCCGCGACCAGCTGAGCGAGAAGCGGTAGCTCTCGATGCCCAGGTCACGCATCAGCGCGACATCCTCACGGTAGCGCTGGTAGTGCTCGACGCCCC
>JAEUMC010000183.1 GCA_016793415.1 Devosia sp.
GGCTTTCTCGGCAACCTCGAGCAGAACGCCCCCGGTTGGGCCGAGGGGCTCGAGCGCGCCATCGTCCTCGGCGCTGGCGGCGCGGCGCGCGCCATCCTCGTGGCTTTGCGCGAACGGGGGGTGCCGGAGATCGTGCTGCTCAACCGCACGCCCGATAAGGCCGCGGCGTTGGCGAGGGAAATCTCCGGACCGTTCGTGCCCGGCGCGCTGGCCGATTATGCCCGCTACGCGGAGGGAGCTGGCCTCCTCGTCAACACCACCTCGATCGGCATGCACGACACCCGGTTCGAGGATCTCGATCTGCAACTGCTGCCTGGAACGGCGCTTGTCACCGACATCGTCTACGTACCGCTGGTGACCCCGCTGCTGGCCGATGCCCGGGCACTTGGGCTTGCGACTGTCGATGGCCTCGGCATGCTGCTGCATCAGGCGATTCCTGGCTTCGAGGCCTGGTTCGGGGTGCGCCCGGCGGTGACGCCGGCGCTGCGAGCAAAGGTCGAGGCGACGCTCTGATGCTGAAGCTCGGCCTCACCGGTTCGATCGCCACCGGCAAATCCACCGTGCTGGCGGCGCTCGCCGAGCTTGGGCTTCCGACGTTTTCGTCAGATGAGGCCGTGCATGAGCTGTATCGCGGCGCGGCTGTCGCGCCGGTCGAGGCCGCCTTTCCCGGAGTCGCCGTGGATGGTGTCATCGACCGGGAAAGGCTCAGCCGGCAGCTGGTCGGCCATCCGGCCCGGCTGCAGCAGCTGGAAGCCATCGTCCATCCGCTGGTGCGTGCCCGGATCAGAGAGTTTCTGGAGCATGCCGCCGCAGCAGGCGAACCGATGGCGGTGGTCGACATCCCGCTGCTGTTCGAGAACGGGGTCGAGTGGGGCCTCGATGCCATTATCGTCACCACCGTCAATGAGGCCGAGCAGCGTCGGCGCGCCCTGGCCCGGCCGGGGATGACGGTGGAAAAGCTCGATGCCATTCTTGCCCGGCAGATGCCGCAGGCTGAAAAGGTGAAACGCGCCACCTACATAATCGACACCTCCGACACCATCGCAGCGACCCGCAAGAGGGTGGTCGAGCTGGTGCAGAGGCTACGGCAAGAAGCTCAGGCCAGATGACCCGCGAGATCGTCCTCGATACTGAAACCACCGGCCTGTCTCCGGTGACGGGCGACCGCATCGTCGAAATTGGTTGCGTCGAGCTGATCAACCACATCCCGACCGGCCGGCATCTCCACATCTACCTCAACCCGGAACGCGACGTGCCCGACGAGGCGTTCCGGGTGCATGGACTGTCGACCGAGTTCCTGCGCGACAAGCCCCTGTTCCGAGCCGAGGTGGATAGCTTCCTCGAGTTTATCGGCGATGCGACGCTGGTCATCCACAACGCCCCGTTCGACATGGGCTTTCTCAACTTCGAGCTGGAGAAAGTCGGCCGGCCCAGCCTGACCAACGAGGTGATCGATACCGTGATGGTGGCGCGCGAGCGCCATCCGGGGGCCCGCGTCAGCCTCGATGCGCTCTGCAAGCACTACGGCATCGACAATTCGAAGCGTGTGCTGCACGGCGCGCTGCTCGACAGCGAGATTCTCGCCGACGTCTACCTGGAGCTGATCGGTGGCCGGCAGGTGGCGCTGGCGCTGGTCGCCGACACCCATATCGAGAGCGGCATCACGGTCACTATCGTGCCGGCGCGGCAGCGGCCGGTACCGTTGCCGTCACGCCTCAGCGATATGGAGTTCGCCGCGCACCTGAAACTCGTCGGCACGCTCGGCGCCGACGCGTTGTGGAGCAACTATCCGACGGAGCAGGTGGCGGCCGAGTAGGCCGACTCCCTTAGTTGGGCTGCGTGTTCGCGGCCTGCTGTGCCTGCAGGTTGCGCACGTTCTGGATGTAGAGCGCCTGGAAATCCACCGGCTCCATCATCAGCGGCGGGAAGCCGCCGAGCTGGACGATGGTGGCCAGCACGTGGCGGGCGAACGGGAAGATCATCCGCGGGCATTCGACCATCAACAGGGCCGGCAACTGCTGCTCGGGGACGTTCTTGACCCGGAACACGCCGCCGTAGACCAGCTCGACGTTGAACAGCACGGTCTTGTCGCGCTCGGCCTTGGCGTTGAGGCTGATTTCGACCGCATAGAGGTCGTCGGCCTGCTTCTTGACGCCGACATTGATGCCGACGGTGAAGTTGGGATTGGTGCCGCCGAGCATCACCGAGCCGGGCGCACCCGGGTTCTCGAAGCTCAGGTCACGGGTATACTGCCCAACGAGGCTGTAGCTGGGCGCCGTATTGGCGTTCGCGGGCGCGGCCTCGGGCGGGGTCTGGTCAGCCATAGTCGAAAATTCCTCGAGCGTTCGATGGCCGGCTGGCTAGCACCTTTGGCCCCGAGCCACAAGCATTCCGGCCTCAGCGCGGGCGCCACTCGTCGGAATCGAGGTCGATCGTGCCGTCGTCGACACGCCGCTGCGTAAAGCCCGGCCCGGCGCCGGTTGCAGTGGTCACGACGGTCACGCGCGACTTGAGATAGGCATAGATCGCCGAACGGACCGGCGGGATCAGCAGCAGGATACCGATCAGGTCGGAAAAATAGCCGGGCAACAGCAGCAAGAGGCCGGCCAGCCCGATCATCATGGCGTCGGCGATCGCCCGAGCCGGCAACTGCCCGCGGCCGACGGTCGAGCGCATCTCGTTGAGCAGCGACAGCCCCTGCATGCGCAGCACCAGGGAGCCGATCAGCGCCGTCAGCACCACCCCGGCCAGTGTCGGCCACAGCCCGATGGCATTGCCGATCACCACGAAGAAGGCGATCTCGATCAGCGGCACCAGCAAGAAGAACAGGAACAACAG
>JAEUMC010000832.1 GCA_016793415.1 Devosia sp.
CCGCCGCCACCGGCGCCGACCACGGTCTGCTCGAATTCGACGCAGGAACCGGTCATCGGTGCCGATTCCGGGCCACCGAGGAAGGCGATGAGCCGCGCCACGTCTTCGGGCTTGATCAGCTTGCCGAACGGCCGCGACGCCTCGGCTTTCTCCAGCCAGTCGTCGGCGGCGTCGTGGAAAGTCTTCAGCGTCACATGCTCGCCCGGCGTATCGGCCCAGCCCAGGATAATCCCGTTGACCCGGATGCGCATCAGGTTGACGGCATTGGCGGTATTCTTGGTCAGCGTCATCAGCGCACCCTTCGATGCGCTGTAGGCGGCGAGGTTGGGCGAACCGATATAGGCGTTGACCGAGAGGATGTTGACGATCGTCCCCTCGAGCTTTTCGCGCTGCATCACCTTGATGGCATCCTGCATCAGGAAGAACGGCGCCCGTACATTGATGGCGAACATCCGGTCGTAGAGCCCGATATCGGTATCGAGAATGGTGCCGCGATCAGTCAGCCCGGCGATATTGGCGAGGATATCGACCCGCCCGAAAGCCTTGTCGGCGGCTGGGATGATCCTGGCCACCGCTGCCGGATCGCTCAGATCCGCCGTCACGAAGATCGCCTTGGTGCCGGCATCGTTCAGCGATTTCGCCACCGCCTCGCCCTTGTCCGCCTGCCGGTCGGTCAGCACCACGCCGGCGGCGCCACGCGCAGCCAGGAGCCGCGCCGTCGCCTCGCCGATCCCCTGCGCGGCCCCTGTGACAACGGCAATCTTGCCGGCAAAAGGGGCGGAGGCATTCTCAGTCATGTCGGGACTCAAATTCTCAAAGGAAAGCGCCCGGACACTATGGATTTGGGGGGCACAAGCCAAGCCCCCACATGCTGGCGCCGGGGACTATAGAATCACTGCCGGCCGCGGCGCGTGGACGATGAGCGTGGCGCCGGGAAGCACCGTGGCATGCGCCCGTCGTGCCGCGATCTCGCAGGCGCTGGCGCACAGTCCCTTGACGACGAAGTGGCGACCGCGCGCCAGGTTCGTGTCGACGTGCCGCTCCCACACGTTGGTGATGCCGCCATTGCCGGTCAGGACACAGGGATCGCTCGTGCAGGCGGGCGGCCAGTACCGGGCGTCGCCGATCATTTCGCGAACGGTCACGACCTTTTCGGCGCTGCAGCCCGAAACAACGAGCACCGTCGCCAAGCCAGCCACGATGAGCCGCGACGCCCGCATGCCTTGATGGATGGCCAGCATAGCCCTGTGCTCCCCGCGCGCAGCCTGCCACGCCCCCGATGTTCTCCCTTCGGGCGCGTTCGTCAAGCTGAATGGGAAGCGCTGACGTCGCGGATCGGCGGGCAGACCGCTGTGGCTTCGGCTGCCCCGCCCAGTTGCGCCTCGAACACCCGGTTCAGGCGACCTTGACTGCCTGGCCCGTCTCAGAACTCTTCGTCGCCGCTTCGGCCAGCTTCTGCGCCATGAGCCCGTCATGCCCCGAGGGAGTAGGTGTCGTACCCTTGGTCATCGCATCGATGAAGCTGTTCACCTCGGCGGCATAGGCGGCGACATAGCGGTCGATGAAGAAGTTCTGGATCACGTCCTGGGTAAAGCCGGCGCCGTCGGCGCGCTCCAGCGTCGTCATGTGAACGTTGCCGGCCCGCAGCATGCCTTTCGAGCCATGCACCTCGACGCGCTGATCGTAGCCATAGGTGGCGCGACGTGAGTTGGTGATCACCGCGATCTTGCCCGAGGCGGT
>JAEUMC010000850.1 GCA_016793415.1 Devosia sp.
CCAACATCATCGGCATCAGTTCCGGTGCGGCCTTGTTCGCGCTGGTGCTGGTGCTGGTGTTCCCCGAGATCCCGCAGGTCTGGATGCCGCTCGCCGCCTGCATCGGCGGGTTGACTGCCGCCGCCTTCGTCATGGTGGTGGCGCACTATCGCAACCTCTCGGCCATCCATCTGGCACTGATCGGCGTCGCCGTCGGCTTCGTCTTCGAGGCCGGGGTCGATTACCTGCTGATCGTCTCCAATGATAGCGAGAGTTCGGCACCGATGATCTGGCTCACCGGCTCGCTCTGGGGCCGCACCTGGGCCCATGTGATGATCAGCTGGCTGCCGCTGGTGGTGCTGAGCGCCGTGGCGCTGCTGCTCTCCTACCGGCTCGACCTGATCGCGCTGGGCGAAGCGACGGCGACAGGCCTTGGCCTCAATGTGCCACGCCAGCGCCTGTTGCTGTTGCTGGTCGCAACGCTCCTCGCCAGCGTCTCCGTCGCCGTAGTCGGGGTCATGGGCTTTATCGGGCTGATGGCGCCGCATATCGCCCGGCGCCTCGTCGGTGGCTCGCACCGGCTGATGCTGCCGGTCGCGGCGCTGGTGGGCATGCTGCTGGTCGTGCTGGCCGATGGGATCGGGCGCGCCATCGCGCCGCCGATCGAAGTCTCCGCTGGCATCATCGCCGCGCTGATCGGCGCGCCATTCTTCATCTACATCATGCTGACTACGACTTCGGAGCAGGACTCATGAGCATCCTGGTCAAGGGCGTCACCGCCGGCTATGGCCGCGACCGCGCCATCGTCGAGAACATCGACCTGACCATCGCTTCCGGCGAGGTGACCATCCTTATCGGGCCCAATGGTTGCGGTAAGTCTACCCTGCTCAAGACCATCGGGCGCCTCTTGAGGCCGCGCAGTGGTTCGATCCATGCCGACGAGCTCGACGTGCTGCGCAATCATCCGAAACGTGTGGCGCGCACCATCGCCTACCTGCCGCAAAGCCCGGTCGTGCCCACGGCCATCACCGTCGAGCAACTGGTCGGCTATGGCCGAGCCCCGCACCAGTCGCTGCTCGGCCTCCGCTCGCCCAAAGATATCGAGCTGGTCGACCACGCCATCGCTGCAACCGGGCTCGAGGAGCTGCGCTTCAAACCGGTGGCCGAGCTCTCCGGCGGCCAGCGGCAGCGCGCCTTCATCGCCATGGCGCTGGCGCAGGATACGCCCTACGTCATGCTCGATGAGCCGACGACCTTCCTCGATATCAAGCACCAGGTCGAAACCCTCGACCTCGTCCGCCAGCTGCATGGGGCAGGGCGGACCAGCATCGTCGTCCTCCACGACATCGCCCAGGCCGCCCGCTACGGCGACCGCCTGGTGGTGATGCATGAGGGTCGCATCGTCGCCGAAGGCAAGCCCGCGGATGTCGTGACGCCGGAACTGATCCGCGACGTCTATGGCCTCGACTGCGAGGTCTATGCGGACCCGGTGTCGGGCACGCCGGTGGTGACGCCGCGGTAGGCTGACTGGTTGGCCGTTGCGGGCTGACCCCCACCCTTGATCCCTCCCCGCAAGGGGGAGGGAGACGATAACCCGCGATGTCAGTGTGAGGGTCTCCCTCCCCCTTGTGGGGAGGGGACAGGGGTGGGGGTCCACAACCACCAGCCAGTATGGCCGTCCACCTAACCACCTCCACCATCAACTCATTTCTGTGTTGGCTTCCGCCGGCCCGCCTCCGCTAATCCCCACCCAAAATGAAAAAGTTTGCATAGTCAAATTTGATTGGTTACGAATGTGCGTCCGTTGGAGGTAACGGACGTGACTTTGGGAGGACTCCTTGTCTCGTGAAACCAACCGGGCCGGGCGCATGCGCGCTGGTCTGCTGCTGAGCTGCGCCTCGTTGGCGCTGACCATTGCCGCCGGCGCTGCACAGGCGGCCGAGGGCGTGCCGGACCATGTGCTGGTCAGCGCCGAAGAGTGCGCGCGCAACCAGGCCGCCGGCACCATCACCTACATTTCGGGCTACGGCTATTCGGCCAGCGCCGGCCAGGTCGACGTGTTCCTTGCCAAGGAGCTCGGCTATTTCGATGCTCTTTGCCTCACTGTCGATATCAATGCCGCGGGCGGCAACGGTCAGTTGCTGGTGTCCTCGGGCCAGGCGCAGTTCACTGCACTGGGTTCGGCATCCGACGTGATGCTGGCCGCCGCCAACAGCCGCAACCTCACTGCCGTCGCCACCTATGGCAGCACCTCGCCGTTCTCGATCTTCACCAATGAGGCGGTGAAAAGCCTCAAGGATCTCGAGGGCAAGCGCCTCGGTTACTTCATCAACATTACCCCGATCGCCGCGGCGATGCTCGATGCCGCCGGCGTCGACATGTCCAAGGTCGAGCTGATCAAGATGACCAATTACGACCCCACCGTGGTTACCCGCGGTCAGGTCGACGCCATCGTCGGCTATGCCTCGAACCAGCCGCAGACACTGAAGGCCATGGGCCTGCCGTTCAACCAGTTCCTGCCCGCCGATCTCGGCCTCTCCGGCACTTACAACGTCATGGAAGTGAACTCGAAGTTCCTCGCCGAGCATCGCGAGGTGGTCGCCGACTTCATGCGGGCGAGCCTCAAGGCGCTCGAGTTCTGCCTCGCCGAGGAGGACAAGTGCGTCGACATGATCAGCAAGCTGGCTGCCGACAACAACCAGGGTTCGGCCTTCCCGAGGGATCAGCAGGCGCGCACCTGGGGTGTCGAGTCCGAGTGGGTGCGCACCAGCCAGTATGGCGCGCCGGGCGTGCAGACCATCGCCGAGTGGGAACCGGAGTACCAGATGGTGCAGACCTTCGGCGGCCTGAAGAACCCGCCGCCGCTCGCCGACATGATGGACCCGGACCTCGTCGCCTCGCTCTATGCCGACGGCAAGCTGATCTGGCCCGAAAAGAAGTGATCGCGACGATGCCTGCAGTCTCTCACCACCAGAGAGCGCCGACCGCCCACCCCGAGGAGATCGGGGTGGAGGTCAGCAACGTCACCAAGAGTTTTGGCGGCGACGAGTCCCGGGTGACGGTGCTCAACGGCG
>JAEUMC010000857.1 GCA_016793415.1 Devosia sp.
GCCAGGCGTTTCGCCCGGTCGCATGTCCCACCCAACTAGTCGGAAATCGGCCCCGCTACCGACCTCTAGCACACCATAACTTCCTGTACGGAATTTGGCGCCGGCACGGTTTTCCCCAGGCTTTAGCCCCAGCGCCGCCAAGGCGAACCGTGCTGCTCCGTTGCTGGTCACCAGCAGGATCGTGCCGCGGGGATGTTCCTCCACAACCCGCTCGACGAACCCCTGCCAGGCCAGAAGGCGCCAATGCGCCCCAACCTCCCAGCCTTCTGGCGCCACCCACTGTGTCTCCCACAGCGTGATGGCATCGTTACCGATCCGCTCGATAACGGCGGATTCCGGCTGGCCTTCGTCCGGCCCGTGGTCGATTTCGATGAGGAAGTCGGCTGTCTCGATCGCCTGTGCGCCGGCGATGACTTCCGCCGTGCGACGTGTGCGCTTGAGCGGACCGCTCAGCACACGGTCAAAGCTCACCCTGTTGGCGGCGAAGTGCCGGGCCAGGGCTTCCGCCTGGGCGATGCCCGCGGCGGTCAGCGGCAGGTCGCTGCGCGCCCCGATCCGACGCGGCGGCTCACCGGTCTCGAAAGTGTTGCCATGCCTGACGATGACCAGGCGCGTCACGAGCGCCAGTCGACGAACGGATCGCCGAGCTCCCCGATCAACCGCTCCGCCCGTTCGACATCGGCCGGACTGTCCACCCCGCTCATGGTGATCCGCCCGGGCGCGACAATCACGGCGCGGATGTCGAGCCCGAGCTCGATCAGCCGCAGCTGTTCCAGCCCCTCGAGCTGTTCGTACTGCGATTGCGGCGCCGCCTCGAACGCCTCCAGCGCGGCCGTGCGGTAGCAGTAGAGCCCGATATGCTGCAGCACCGGCGACACCGGCCCGGCGTCGCGCAGCTCGGCCGGCTTGCGCATGAAGGGCAGCACCGCCTTCGAGAACCACACGGCGCGACCGGCGCCGTCGCGGATACAGGTGGTGCCGCTGGCGGGCGTCGTCCGCTTGTGGGCGATCAGCGCGTCGAGCCGCGCCCAATCCAGTTGCACTACCGGCGTCGTCACATCGGCGGTGGAACCCCGCGCCGTGCGCACGATCTCGACGATGTGCTCCGGCGCAGTGAACGGAGCATCCCCCTGCAGGTTCACCACCAGCCCGGCTGTCCGGCCGGTTGCTTTCAGCGCCGCCAGCGCCCGTCCGGAACCCGAGCTGATCTCGCTCGCCGTCATCACCGCCTCCAGCCCGAGGCGGTGCGCTGCTGCCAGGATGCGTTCGTCGTCCGTCGCCACCAGCACCTCGGCGTCGCCGAGCTGGCGCGCCGCGACCATTGCTATGGCTGCCACGCGCTCCAGCAACATCCGCCCGGCGATCGGGTGCAGCGGCTTGCCGGGCAACCGGGTGGAGCCGTAGCGGGCCGGAATGACGATGAGGTCCCGCACCTCAGACGAGGCCGACGCGCAGGCAATCGTGCACATGCACGATGCCGACCGGCCGCAGGCCATCCATGGCGAAGATGGCGGTGATCCGCGGTGTGAGAGTGGTCATCTGCCGCAGTGCTTCGCTGAGCAGCGCATCGGCGCCGATGGTGCGGGGCCCGACGGTCATCACCACCGCGGCGCTCTGCTGCAGCAGACCGTCCGCCATGTGCCGGCGCAGGTCGCCGTCGGTAATGATGCCAAGCAGCTCGCCTGCCTCGTTCACCACTCCAGTGCAGCCGAAGCCCTTGGATGTCATCTCGAGGATCGCCGTCGCAACGCTGGCGTCTGCGCTCACCAGCGGCAGCTTTTCCTCACGGTGCATCACCTCGCCGACCGTGAGCAGGGCACTGCCGAGCGTGCCGCCCGGATGGAACACGTGAAAGTCGGCGGCCTCAAAGCCGCGTCGCCTGAGCAGCACCACGGCCAATGCGTCGCCCAGCGCAGCCATCATCGTCGTCGAGGTCGTCGGCGCGGCGGTGATATCGCAGGCCTCCCGCGCATCGGGCAGGGCGACGACGATATTTGCCGCCCGGCCCAGCCGCGAGTCCGGCCGCACCGTCACCAGCGCCAGCGGAATATCGAACCGCACGCAATAGTTGGCGAGGTCGGACAGCTCCGCCGTATCGCCCGATTTCGAGAACATCACGACGACGTCGGCCGTGGTGATCATGCCGAGGTCGCCGTGGCTGGCGTCGCCACCGTGCACGAACTGCGCCGGGGTGCCGGTGGAAGCGAGCGTCGCGGCGACCTTGCGCGCTATGTGGGCGCTCTTGCCGACGCCGGACAGGATGACCCGTCCGGGCGCCCGCTGGATCAGCTCCACCAGCGCCACGAACGCACCGTCGAGCCCGGCGGCGAGCGCCTCGAGGCCCTCCGTTTCCAGCCGGATCGCGGCGCGCGCTTCATCGAGTGCGAGCTGCTGCAGACGTGCATCGTTGGCAATGGGATAGCGCACGTGAGGACCCGGCCCGCGCCTTGCTGAAGACATGTCGTGGCTTATCAGCAATCGCTCGGGGCTCGCAAGGTTGTGCGCCGCGGGCGGACCGGCTAGTCAGCAGCGGTGAGGCCAACTGGAGTGACCGCGTGAGAGGAGCCGTGCCGCTTCGCTGGAAGGCCTATGGCGGGCTCGTTACCGCGGCGTCCTGGCTGCACTATGCGGTGCTGTCTCGCTTTTCCAGGAGCGACGAGGGCGGTACGGCCTGGTTTCTACGCCGCCTCAGCCCGCCGCTGCCGCAACCCGCGAGCGGCCGCCGCATCTGGATCCACGCCGTTTCGGCCGGAGAATCCAAGGTTGCCGACCTGCTGCGGCAGCGCCTCGTCGCCCTCGACCCGTCGCTGTCGGTGGTTCTCTCGGCCACCACCTATTCCGGTTACGCCCGGGTCAGTGCCATCGCCGGCGAGGCAGCGAGCTTCATCATGCCGCTCGATACGCTCGAGGCCCAGCAGCGCATTTTCGAAACAGTCCGTCCCGACCTCCTGGTGCTGGTCGAATCCGAGTTCTGGCCAGCCCAGTTCGCCGCAGCGGCAGCGGCGGGCGTGCCGGTGGTGGTGGTCAACGCCACCATGTCGCCGCGCAGCTTTGCCCGTCACCGGCGCAACCCGGTCGTCGCCAACCGCACGCTCGCCAAGGCACGCCGGATTTACGCCCA
>JAEUMC010000875.1 GCA_016793415.1 Devosia sp.
GGCCGCTCTGCTGGATGAGGGTGGCGTATTCCTTGTGCTGCGGGCTGAGCTCGCCGACGACGCCCGAGGTCATCATCTCGGAGAAGCCGACAATGGCGTTGAGCGGGGTGCGCAGCTCGTGCCCGATGGTGGCAAGGAAGCGCGACTTGGCGCTCGAGGCCTCTTCGGCGAGCTTACGGGCCCGCTGCAGCTCGTTCATGTAGTCATGCCGCTCAGTGACGTCGCGCAGCAGCACGACGACTTCGTTGCGAGCGGCCGGCAGATCGGCATCGACCACCGGAGACAGCGACGCCTCGACCCAGACATAGCGCGGCGCGGCGGCCGACGGGCCGGGCTCGTCGCGACGCATGCGAATCTCGACGCGACGGGTGCGGCCGTCCTGGTTGGCCTCGGCGAAGGCAGTGAGATAGGTCGGACGATCCATCACGTGGATGCGCTCGACGAGGCCGTTGCCGCTGAGCTCGAAGCGGCGGCAGCCGAACAGCTTTTCGGCCGAACGCGAGGTGAACAGCACGGTGCCGTCGCTGGCAAAGCGCATCACGGCGTCCTGCACGTGCTCGATCAGGTGCCGATAAGCGTTGATCTGCGCCTTCTCGTACACTTCGAACACGGTGTTCAGCCGATTGGCCGAATGCGCGACGATTGCGGCAGTGATGATAAACACCAGCCCGCCGATCAGCGTGGTGCTCATATGGAACGGCTGCGGCCAGGCGAAGATGCCGAAGCTCGCCAATACGCCCAGCGCCACCACGGCGACGAGGATGGCCCAGGCGCGCTTCTTCACCGGCGTGCGGGTCAGGAGCGATGCATGCACCGGGCCGAGCACCGCCACGGCGAGGCCGAAGTCGGCGATCGCCGGATCAGCGACGGTCAGCAGCGCCCCGCCGAGCAGCGTCGCATAGACCTGCCCTGCTGCGGCACGTTCATACTGGCCGCGCTGGCAGAGCGCCATGGTCAGGACGCCCGCGGCAACGCCGACGGTCGCCAGCACGAAGGGAAGCAGCATCGACTGGGTCAGCGCATAAAGCGCCGCCGGCATGCCGATCAAGCTCAGGATCAGGGCGAGCCTGGCATTGGTGGCAATGGCCTGCCGGCGCAAGGCTTCAGGACGCCCGCCCGCGCCCCGCACCGGCTCGGTGCGCCAAGCGCGACGCATCGCATCGCTGACCAATGTCCAGAGGCTACGCATAACTCTAACCAACCGCCCCGCCGCCTATTTTCTTGTTGCCCGGAGCTTCCACCCGAACGCCTAATGCCGGTTTAAGGGGAAGAGCCGGCAGGCCGGTTGCGCACCCGTTCCATGGCGTTGCGCAGGGGCTTTCTGGGGTTAGCGTAAACAGTTCGTTGCGCCGATAACGGGCTTCCGATGGGCCGGCGCTTGTCGCTTGACGGCCTCAGTCTCGGGAGATTCGGGATGAACCGGCGGACCCAGGTGCTGCCCGCGTTCCGACATTTGCCTACAATTTTATCGAAATCCCGAAATCGGACTTAAGCCGGCTCGCCTAGTCTTGGTGGAACACAAAGGCAGCTGGACTGCCGGTTACGGGAAGAGGCGGCGATGTTCGTGTTGAGGTCTGCATTCTGGCTGACGGTGATGTTCCTCATCATCGCGCCGAAGGACTTCGACCTGGGCAAGACCGCCAGCGATGCCTCGGCCGAAGCCCTCAGGGCCGGCCAGCAGGCCATCGTCTCGCAAGTTCTCGCCAGCGATTGCAGCACCCTCGAAGGCGCCGGCGGCAAAGCCGCGCTTACCGTGCTCGCCGGCAACAAGTTCCCGTCCGTCGACACACCCATGCAAATGACGTCGAACATCCCGGTCCCGCTCCCCCGACCGCGACCGGATCGGATGGGTTGAGCCAGGGGTTGCGTCACTTCCCCGACGCTACTCCAGCAGCGATCCCTGGCCGAGCCGCAGTGCGCTGCCCCGCACTGCGGCTCTCTTTTTTCGGCGAGCAGTGAGCGGCGAATTGCGGGCAGCGCGCCCCATTCGCTACTCGCTATTCGCTACTCGCTCTCTTATCTATCCAGCTATGACCCATCCTGCCGCCTTCACCGAGATCGCCGAAAACCTCAGCTTCCTTGACGACTGGGAGGATCGGTATCGCTACATCATCGAGCTTGGCCAGGCGCTGCCGCCGCTCGCCGAGAGCGAGAAGAATGCCGAGAACAAGGTGCATGGCTGCACGTCGCAGGTCTGGCTGGTGTCCAACCACGATGGCGCGCACCTCGAGTATCGCGGCGAATCCGATGCGATGATCGTGCGCGGGCTCGTTGCCGTATTGGTCGCGCTCTATTCCGGGCGGCCGGCACGCGAGATCGCCGAAACCGACGCGATCGCCATCTTCGACGAACTGGGCCTGCGTGAGCACCTCACCACGCAGCGCTCCAACGGCCTCGTCGCCATGGTCAACCGGATGCGCAGCGAAGCCCGCGCGCTGGCAGCGGCCTGAACGGGGCGGCTAGGCGTGCGCGTGGTTGTGGGCGCCGGGCGCCGAACCAGGTGCCGGCATCAGCTGATCTAGGGTGATGGCGCCGAAGCGCTCGATGAACAGCGCCTCCGCCTCAGCCATGGTGTCGCCGAGCGCGGCGTTTACGGCATGCTCGACTTTGCACTCGGGGTTGTCGCTGCGGTTGCCGAAGGCAAACAGGGTGGGCCGACCAAGCGCCTGGTAGACGTCCAGCAGAGTGATTTGGTGCAGTGGCCGCGCCAGCATCCAGCCGCCGCCGTGCCCCCTGCCCGAATGCACGTGGCCTGCCTGCCGCAGCCCGGCCATCGTCCGCCGCACGATAGCGGGGTTGGTTCCCATAGTCCTGGCCAGCACCTCGGAGGTCAGCGGGACGCTCACCTGCCCCAGATGCAGCAGCACATGCAGGACGCCGGAAAGTCGCGTGTCCTTGTTCATTCGCCTGTCCTGAAAGCTGCCAGTGCGCCTGTCAACCCAGGCGGTTGACCACCACTTCAATCTTTCGTATCAACGAATGATACATGAAATGGAGCAGCCATGTCCATCGAACCGAAGATGCACAGATGAGCAGCGCGTTCACGCCACTGCGCAATCGCGGCTACCTGGACGGTCCGCCGCGCCAGGTTCCCGGCTTTTCCAGCCTGCACCGCATGGTCGAGATGTTGCTGGCCGAGCGGGTGCCCGGCAACGGCAAGATTCTGGTGCATGGGGCCGGCGGCGGGCTCGAACTCCGGGCGCTGGCCGAGGCGCAACCAGGGTGGTTGTTCGACGGGGTCGACCCATCGCCAGACATGCTGGCGCTCGCCGAGGATACCGTGGGCCCATACGGTGCGCGCGTGTTGCTGCATCGCGGCTTTGTCGACTCGGCACCGGCGGGCCCCTTCGATGGGGCGACGAGTCTCCTCACCTTCCATTTCATCCCGCGTGACGAACGACTTGAAACGCTGCGGCAGTTGCGGCGGCGACTGAAGCCGGGCGCCCCACTGGCTGTGGCGCATATCAGCTTTGCGCAGGAGGAGCCGGAACGGTCGCAGTGGATCGCCCGGCATGTGGCCTACGGCGCGCCACGCGGTACCCAGCCCGACCATCTCGAGGCCGCCCGGGAAGCGATCGGCACCAGGCTGACGATCCTCTCGCCGGAACAAGACGAGCAAATGCTGCGCGACGCCGGCTTCGAGAGCATCAGCCTGTTCTTTGCCGGACTCAGCTTCAAGGGCTGGATCGCCTATGCGGCGTAGCCTCCGAGAGGTCGGTTCCTGGTGGCCCCGCGTCGCTCCAATCAAAAAAACGACCGGCCGATGTCGAATCCCGCTCCGGGGCTTCGACTAGAAATGAAGGCTGGATTGGCCAGCCCGATGCCAACACCGGAGCTCTGAGATGATCCCGACCATTACGGCCTTTGCAACCTCCCCCGATGGCGGCCAGGGACAGGCACGCGACATGCGGGTGCGCTGGGCGCTCGAAGAAGTCGGCCAGCCCTACGATGTCCGACTGGTGTCGTTCGCCCAGTTGAAGGAACCAGCGCATCGCGTGCTGCAGCCCTTCGGGCAGATCCCGACCTATGAGGATGGCGAGTTCACCCTGTTCGAGTCCGGCGCAATCGTCTTTCACATCGCCGAGCGGAACCAGGGACTGCTGCCGGAGGACCCCGTCGCCCGGGCCCGCGCCATCACCTGGATGTTCGCCGCGCTTGCCACCGTGGAGCCGCCAATCGTCGATCGCGAAGCCGCCGAGTATCTCGAAGGTGACAAGTCCTGGTACGAGGAGCACCTCGCGACAGTCGATGCCCGCATCCGCTATCGCCTGGGCGACCTGTCGCGCCGGCTTGGCGACGCTGACTGGCTCGACGGCGCGTTCAGTGCCGGCGACCTGGTGCTGGTGGGCGTGCTGCGCCGGCTCGAAGGCTCCGAGTTGCTGGCCGAGCATCCGAACCTCGTCGCCTATATGGAACGCGGCAAGGCACGGCCCGCCTTCCAGCGCGCCTACGCGGCGCAGCATGCGGTGTTCACCGACAGCCAGATGGCGGCGGCATAGTCGGACGGCTCTCCACACCTTGATCGCGGCATCGCTTGCGAGCGGCGCCGCTCTTCCACTACGGTCCGCCGTCTTTGACGGGGATGTGCATGCTCAGGGTGATTTCGGCTTGTCTCGTGCTCCTGCTGGCCACTGCGGCCAGCGCGGCGGAATGGACCTATGAGGGCGGCAGCGTGCCGATCGCCTATCTCGACAATGGCGAGGCGCAGTTCCAGTTCGCCTGCCGCGGCGGTGACCTGGCGATGGGTTTCTGGGTGCGCTCGCCGCACCGACAGGTGGCCGGCGCGAGTGCGATGAATCTCGCAATTACTCCGGACCCGGCCGAAGGCTCCAGCGTTTCGGCGGCCAGCGGCAGTAGCTTCGCCCAGGAGATCCCGTTGATCCACAGCGACGGCAGCTCGATGATCGTCCGCGGCCCGGTGGCCCGGCAATGGGCCCGCATCGCGCAGCAGGCCAAGGCGACGATCCGCATCGCCTATGTCCGCAGCAAGTCGCAGGGCGGGCTCGAGGTCTTCGACAGCAACAATTTCGCCGCCAAGGGCTCCTCGGCAGCGATCAAGAAGGTGCTCGACCGCTGCGGCTGAGCCATCAGCCGTGACCGTGACGATGGTGCAAGTCCGGGTAGTGCGGGTGTTTGTGCCGCGTCGGGGTGTGTCGGTGCCAGTGTGAGTGGGGCTCCGTCACCGGCCCCTCATGAGCGTGCCGGTGGTGCTCGTCATGCACATGGGCATGCTCATGCTCGAGTGCCTCATGCTCGTGCTCGTGTTCGTGCTGCTCGGTGAGGTGCAGCCAGAGGCCGATGCCCATCAACGCAGCCGCGCCGAACAGTTGCAGGGTCAGCCCCTCGCCGAAGAGAGCCAGGGCGAGAAGCGCGCCGATGAACGGCGCCAGGGAGAAATATGCGCCGGTGCGCGCCGTCCCCAGGTGTCGCAGGCCCAGCATGAACATTACCAAGCTCACCCCAATACCGAACAGGCCGACTACGGCGCCCGCCGCGAGAACGCCGACTGTCGGGAGCTCAGCACCGAGGCTCAACGCCAGCACCATGTTCGTCGTCCCGGCCGCCAGGCCCTTGATCATGGCGATCTGCACCGGGTCGGCGGACGACAGCTTGCGGGTCAGGTTGTTGTCGATCCCCCACGACAGGCAGGCTCCAGCGATCAGCAGTCCGCCCCAATCGAGCCGCGCCCCCTCTCCCTGCCACGAGAGCAGCACCGCGCCGGCAAGGATAGCCGCCGCTCCGACGAGCAGGCGCCGGTCGACATTCTCGCGGAACACCAACCAGGCGATGCCCATGGTCGCGAGACCTTCGAGGTTGAGCAGCAACGAACCCGATGCCGCCGAGGTCTGCGACAGTCCAAACATCAGCAGCACCGGTCCGATCACGCCGCCGAACAGCACCACGGGCGCCAGCCACGGGAGGTCGGCGCGCCGCAATGGCGCCTCGGGGCTCTCTAGACCAAGTACGCGGCGGCCAAGATGGGCGATCGCCAGGCCGATGCCGGCCCCCAGGTAGAGCACGCCAGCCAGCAACCAGGGATCGATCGAACCGAGCAGCAGTTTCGACAACGGCGCCGAGGCGCCGAAAAGCACTGCTGAGGCGAGGGCAAAGGCAATGCCAGGCGAGAGACGACTACGATCGGACATCGGGTACCATCGATATGTAAGCCCCCGCAACCCTATAGGGTCATCGGCGGCGGGACTACCCGCTGCGACTTGTTCCCGCCGCGCCCGAGGCGTAAGAGACCACAAACCGCGCCAACTATCGGGCGGGTATCGAAAACGAGGTTCTGACGCACGAAATGGCGCCAATACCAGC
>JAEUMC010000876.1 GCA_016793415.1 Devosia sp.
TGCTCACCCCCACCCTTGAGCGCTCCCCCAAAACTTGGGGTGGGAGACGTCCCCTTTGTTGCAAGTGTTATGGTCTCCCCCCCCATTATTTGGGGGTGGGTACTGGGGTGGGGGTCAGCCCGCACCGGCACAGCGGTTGACTCGAAGAGAGGAAGGGCTCCAGCCCCAGAAAACAGAGAGGCCCAGCCAGGAGGTGGAATCTCCAGCTGGGCCTCAGCCACCGGGCGGCGAAGCCCGATGACGGCGCTCACATAGCGATTGAATGGGCGGGAGTCCAGTATCGATTGCTGCGGCAATGCGCCCCCTCTCCCCTGAGGGGGAGAGGGGGGGTGAGGGGTTCAGCGTCTCAGCGAGCGCGAGTTGCACCGCTTCACCCCTCAACCGGCGCTTCGCGCCACCTTCTCCCCTGAGGGGAGAAGGGACCGTGCCGACTGCCCACGGCCAGTTCGCTACTCAGGCCAGCGATCGTCCGGGCGCCAGAAGCCGAGCTTGGGGGTATTCCACTCGTCGGTGGGGAGGAACATGGTGCCGGGGGTACGCAGATTCTCCTCGATCGCCTCGAGATTGAGGTCGACGCCGAGGCCCGGTGCATCCGGCACGGTGACGTAGCCATCCGCCATGTAGTTCTTCGGCAATCCGGTGACCAGGCCCTCCCAGAACGGCAGGTCGAGGCCGTGATGCTCGCAGGCGAGGAAACTCGAGATCGCCGCGGCGGTGTGGATGTTGGCCATGAAGCCGATGGGCGAGCCGGCACAATGGAGCGCCGTGGGGATGCCCTGCTCTTCCGCATCGTCAGAGATGCGCTTGGTCTCCATCAGGCCGCCCGAGGTGAGCAGATCCGGGTGGACGATATCGAAGGCGCGGGTCTGGATGGCCTCGCGGAAACCGTCGCGGAGGTAGAGATCCTCGCCGGCGGCGATCGGGGTCAGCAGCGCATCGGCCACCACCTTGTGGCCGGGAATGTCGAAGCGCGACACCGGGTCCTCCATCCAGGCGAGGTTATAGGGCTCGAGCGCCTTGCCGAGCCGGATCACCTCGTCGGCCGTGAGATAGTTCTCGCCGAAATGGTCGACACAGAGCTGGATGCCGTTGCCGACGGCCTTGCGCACCTCGGACACCACATGGGCGGCGCGCTCGATGGTTTCCTCGGTCAGCTTGACGCCACGGCCGGCCATCGGGGCCTTGAACCACTTGCCCATCTCGAAATCGGTCTCGTGCCGCGCATCGTGGCCGATCAGCGGGCTGTCACCGGTTTCGAACAGCGAGGGTCGGAGGTCGAACTTGATCCAGGTGAGGCCGCGGTCGCGACGGCCCTTCACCGCCTCGACGAAATCCTCCGGCGTCGGATCGTCCGGGGTCGGGGTATCGCCATAGAGGCGGACCTTGTCGCGGTACTTGCCGCCGAGCAGTTGGTAGCACGGCACGCCATAGACCTTGCCGATCAGGTCCATCAGCGCGATCTCGATGCCCGAGACGCCGCCGCCTTCGCGGCCCCAATTGCCGAAGCGCTTGATGGCGCGGAAGATCATGTCGACGTTGCAGGGGTTCTGGCCGATGAGCATCGACTTGAACTGCAGGGCATTGCTGGCATGGCCGGCGTCGCGCACCTCACCGAGGCCATAGACGCCCTGGTTGGTATCGATCCTCAAGATCGGGTAGTCGTAATTGGCGGCCACTACCGCCAGCCGCATGTCGGTGATGCGGAGCCCGGATGGGTTCGAGTGGGTGGTGATGGCGTTTTCGATACGCCCCAGTTGCTTGTCGGTCATTTCGCTTTCTCTGAGGTAACCAGCCGCTCAGCGGCGGTGCGTGTAGGCGGGGAGCATGAGGTCGGCGAGATCGTCCATGATGGCGGCGGCCTCGGCGCGGGCGGCATCATCGAGGGCACGGAAGCCGGATTGACGCACGGCGTTGGAGGGGATCACGCCGCGCGCCTTCAGCACCTCCTTCATCAGCGGCATGCCGTAATTGCTCTCCATGTCGAGCAGCGGCAGCAGGCGCTGGAAGATGGTTCGGGCGCGCTTGTCGTCTTTCGCTTCGATGGCGTTCCACAGCGCCACGTGCACGTCGGCGATCTCGCAGGCCGGCATGGTGCCGGAAACGCCGTGGCGGACCTCCTCCATCAGCGTCTTGCCGGCCTTGCCGCCCATCACGCCCTCGAGCTTGTCGCCGCAGAGCCGGATGATTTCGCCGACGGTCTGGGCCGGGTAACCGGACTCTTCCTTGACGAAGCGGGCGGTGGGAATGTCCCGCACCAGTTCGGCGATCAGGCCGGCGCTCAGCGCCGAGGCGCCCTGCCCGGAGACGTTCTGGATCACCAGCGGCAGCGAAGTCGCCGCGCCGATCGCCTGGTAATGCGCCTTGATGTCGGCTGGGCTCGACGGGTGCAGCGTCGGCGGCAGGGACATCACCGCATCGGCGCCGATCTGTTCAGCGTGACGGGCGAACTCGACGGCGAGGTGATAGTGCGGGGCGGAAACGGCGACGATCACCGGCACCTTGCCCCTGGCCTTCTTGACGGCGATCTCGGCAGCGCGGCGGCGCTCGGCTTCGCTCAGGTAGAAGCCTTCACTGGCCAGTGCATTGGCGACGACACCGTGCACACCGGCAGCGAGGCAGAAATCGAGAGTGCGCTCCAGGGCTGCCTCATCCAGCCGGAAATCGTCGGTGAACGGCGTCGTGACGATCACGAAGATGCCGCGGTAGTCGTTGCGATCCATGGTGTTTTTGCCTTGTGGGGGATCAGGTGCGGGCAAACGATCCCGCCGAAATGCGCTGGACCCTCCCGCCCAACGCCGCGTATAGAACGATGCAAGATCGTATCAAATGTGTCAACATCGTATACGATGTGAGGTTTCATGATCCAGTACCGGTCCAGCTCTCGCCAGCGCCATAGCGGTTCCGACCCGAAGGCCGAGACCAGCTACCAGCGGGTAACGAACCTGTTGCGGTCCGAGATTCTGGCCGGCGACATCCCCCTCGGCGGCCGGCTGACCATGACGGCGCTTGCCGACCGCTTCGGGGTCAGCGTGCAGCCGGTGCGTGAGGCGTTGCAGCAGCTGGAAGGCGAGGGACTGGTGGAGATGATCCCCAATCACGGGGCGCGGGTTCGCCAGCTCGACCGCGACCGGTTGGTCCACTCCAGCGAGATCGGCGAGGCCCTCGAATGCTACCTCGCCCGACAGTTCGCCGAGGAAGCGTCGCTGTCATCACTGCGCCAGCTTGAAGCATTGCAGGTCGAGCACGATACGGCGATCGAGGCGATGGACTGGGCCCGTATCGACGCCGCCAATCGCACCTTCCACCGCTTCATCAACACGCATGGTGGCAATATCGAAGCGGCCGACCTCATAGCGCGTTATTATGGCCTCAGCGAAGGCCTGATGAACAAGCATGGTCGAGACCAGGCGTTCGCCGAGCGGGTGCGCATCGAGCACCACGCGCTGCTCGAGGCGTTTCGCCGTCGTGATCCGGAGGCTGCCGCGCGGATCAACGCGGAACACGTCCGTGGCACCGTGGCCGCGGTGCTGGCGGCCTTCGAGACGACGTTGCGCTGAACGGCGGGTTGTCGACGCAGCCATCATGGGCGAGTGTCGGCGAATGAAAACGAGGGAGTGACGATTGACCAGGTTGGGTGAAACGCGGTCGCTGGTGTGGGCGCATGGCGTGGTCAGCGTCGAGAGCCTGGGCGGGATGATCGGGCCGACGCTGTTCGTG
>JAEUMC010000931.1 GCA_016793415.1 Devosia sp.
GATCTTCTAGGATCGGCTGACGAGAGCGGGCTCGGCAGCGCCTCGCGCCGCCGGGCCCTTTTGTTTACCTCTACCCGGATGACCTGAGCCATGCTCGAAGTCGCGATCCCTGCCGAGCCCGGCGCTGTTCTGGCCGAGACCCAGCCGTTGCTGACCCTCAAGGGGATCAGCAAGCGCTTCCCCGGCGTCCGGGCCCTGCATGACGTGTCGCTGTCGCTCTATCCCGGCCAGGTCACCGCGCTGATCGGCGAAAACGGCGCCGGCAAGTCGACCCTGGTCAAGATCCTGACCGGCATCTACCAGCCCGATGAAGGCGAGATCGCCGTCAAGGGCACCACTGTCCATCTCGGCTCCGCTCATGCCGCCTTCGGCGCCGGCATCACCGCCATCCACCAGGAGACGGTGCTGTTCGACGAGCTGTCGGTGGCCGAAAACGTCTTCCTCGGTCATGCCCCGCGCACCCGCTTCAAGACCATCGACTGGACCAAGATGCGCCGCGAGGCCCGCCAGGTGCTCAATGACATGGGCGCCTCGCATATCGACCCCAACCATCGGCTGAAGGACCTCAGCATCGCAAACAAGCACCTGGTCGGGGTGGCGCGCGCCATGTCGATCGATGCCGATGTGGTGATCATGGACGAGCCGACCGCCGCGCTCTCCTACAAGGAGATCGAGGACCTGTTCGTCTTGATCGAGCTGTTGAAGGAAGACGGCAAGGCCGTGCTGTTCATCAGCCACAAGTTCGATGAGATCTACCGCATTGCCGACCGCTACACGGTATTCCGCGATGGTGAGCTGGTGGGTTCGGGGCTGCTCAAGGACACCGACCAGAACGCCATCATCAAGATGATGGTGGGCCGCTCGGTCGACCACATCTTCCCCAAGCGCGAGGCCCGGATTGGCGCACCGCTGCTCGAGGTGAAGGGGCTGAGCCACCCCACCGAGTTCGATGATATCAGCTTCACCCTGAAAGCCGGCGAGATCCTCGGCTTCTACGGGCTTGTTGGCGCCGGCCGCTCGGAAGTGATGCAGGCGCTGTTCGGCATCACCAAGCCCTCGGGCGGCTCCATTTCCCTCGGCGGCGCCACCATCGCGCCCGCCTCTCCTGCGGATGCGGTGAACGCCGGCATCGTCTACGTGCCCGAGGAGCGCGGCAAGCAGGGCGTGGTGATCGGCTTGCCGATCTTCAAGAACGTCTCGCTGCCCTCGCTGAAGCGCACCAGCAAATCCGGCGTGCTGCGCTTGAAGGAAGAGTTCGCGCTTGCCCGCACCTATACCGAGCGCCTCGACCTGCGCGCCTCGTCGCTGAGCCAGGATGTCGGCACGCTGTCGGGCGGCAACCAGCAGAAAGTGGTGATCGCCAAGTGGCTGGCCACCAGCCCCAAGGTGATCATTCTCGACGAGCCGACCAAGGGCATCGATATCGGCTCCAAGGCCGCGGTGCACGAGTTCATGGGCGAGCTGGTGGCCGAGGGCCTGTCGGTGATCATGGTCTCGTCCGAGCTGCCGGAAATTCTCGGGATGAGCGACCGCGTGGTGGTGATGCGCGAAGGCCGCATCGTCGCCACCCATGACAACACAAACCTGACCGCCGAGACCCTGGTGCGCACGGCCGCCGGTATCGCCGAGGAGCGGCTGCAGTGAAGACCCTTCTGAAATACCGCGAGATCTGGCTGGTCGTGGCGATCCTTGCGCTGATCATCGGCGTGTCGTTCCGCTCGCCGGGTTTCGTCCAGCCCAAGAGCCTCGCCAACATCTTCAACGACACCTCGATCCTGATCATGCTGGCGCTCGGCCAGATGGTGGTGATCCTCACGCGCTCGATCGATCTGTCGATGGCCGCCAATCTGGCGCTCTGCGGCATGTGCGTGGCGCTGCTGAACGTCGCCTTCCCCGGCATTCCGGTGCCGCTGCTGCTGCTCGCCGCTGCCGCGCTCGGCACGGCGCTTGGCGCCATCAACGGCGCGCTGGTGTGGAAGCTCGATATTCCGCCCATCGTCGTGACGCTCGGCACCCTCACCATCTATCGCGGCATGATCTACGTCATCGCCGGCGGCGCCTGGGTGAACGCGCACCAGATGACCGAGGCGTTCAAGGCGGTGCCGCGCACCGAACTGTTCGGCATCACGCTCCTGAGCTGGTTCGCCATCGCCGTGGTGGCGGTGTTCTTCGTCCTGATGACCCGCACCCCGCTCGGCCGCTCGTTCTATGCCACCGGCATCAACCCGACCGCCGCCACCTATGCCGGCATCAATGTCGGCCGCACCCGTTTCATCGCCTTCTGCGTCGCCGGCATGGTGTCCGGTCTTGCGGGCTACCTGTGGATCGCCCGCTATGCGGTGGCCTATGTCGATGTCGCCGGCGGGTTCGAACTCAACATCATCGCCGCCTGCGTCATCGGCGGCATCTCGATTGCCGGCGGCATCGGCACCGTTGCCGGCGCCGTGCTCGGCGCGCTGTTCCTCGGCGTCGTCAACAACGCGCTGCCGGTGATCGGCATCTCGCCGTTCTGGCAGATGGCGATTTCCGGCACGGCGATCCTGCTCGCGGTGATCTTCAACTCGCGCGGTGAACGTCGTCGCGGCCGCATCATCCTCAAGAAGGCGGAAGTTCTATGAGTTCGTTGACCGACGCGCCCGAAGCGCCCGCCACGCACCGCCGCATCCCCGATCGGCTCGATAACCCGCTGCGCTCGGCGCTGCTCAGCTGGGAGACCCTGCTGCTGCTCGTTGCGGTGGTGATCTTCATCGTCAACTCCTTCGCCTCGCCCTACTTCCTCAACGCCTGGAGCCTGTCGGACCTCACCTTCAACTTCACCGAGAAGGCGCTGATCGCCTTGGCC
>JAEUMC010000960.1 GCA_016793415.1 Devosia sp.
GGCGACTGACTGCGAGAACTTGGCGATGGCGTTGGAGAGCTCATAGATCTGGGCGACAGCGCGGTTGAAGCGCAGCCCCTCGATCTCGCCGCCGACATTGGCAACGGTGCGGTGCACCACCTTGCGCAGTTCGGTGACGCCGGCGTCACCCGCGCCCTTGACGCGAGCAGCGATATCGTCCTCGAGATCGAGAAAGTCCCCGACCAGCTTCCAGACGCGCTGCAGGAAGCGGCTGGCGCCTTCGATGCCGGCCTCGGTCCACTGCACGTCGCGCTCCGGCGGGGAGTCCGACAGCATGAACCAGCGGGCCGTGTCGGCCCCGTAGGTCGAGACGATCTCGTCCGGGTCGACGACGTTCTTCTTGGATTTGCTCATCTTTTCGATGGAGCCAATCTCGACGGGCGCACCGGTCTTGTTGTTGACCGCGGTGCGGACATCCATGCCCGAAACGGTAACGTCGGCGGGCGACAGCCAGTCGCCGGCGGCGTCGCGGTAGGTTTCGTGCACCACCATGCCCTGGGTGAACAGGCCCTTGAACGGCTCCTCCAGGTTGAGGTGGCCGGTCTGCTTCATGGCGCGGGTGAAGAAGCGCGAATAGAGCAGGTGCAGGATCGCGTGCTCGACGCCGCCGATATACTGGTCGACCGGCAGCCAGGTATTGGCGATGCCGGGCACCGTCGGGGTCGCCGCGTGCGGATCGGTGAAGCGGGCGAAATACCAGGAACTGTCGACGAAGGTGTCCATGGTGTCGGTTTCGCGCGTCGCCGGGCCGGCGCATTTCGGGCAGGCGACGTGCTTCCAGGTCGGGTGGTGATCGAGCGGGTTACCGGGACGGTCGAAGCTCACGTCTTCGGGCAGCACCACCGGCAGGTCCTTGTCGGGCACCGGCACGGCGCCGCAGTTCTCGCAATGGATCACCGGAATCGGGCAGCCCCAGTAGCGCTGGCGCGACACGCCCCAGTCGCGCAGCCGATAGTTCACCTCGACCTTGCCCTGCGGCAGGTTGTCGACGGTGCGCTCGGCGAAGTGCGCGGCAATGGCCTTCTTGGCGGCATCGATCTCGAGGCCATCGAGGAATTCGGAGTGATAGATGCGGCCCGGACCGTTGTAAGCCTCTGAATCGACTTCGAAAGTCGCGGGGTCAGCGCCCTCCGGCAGCACCACCGGGATCACCGGCAGGTCGTAGCGGCGGGCGAAATCGAGGTCGCGCTGATCGTGTGCCGGGCAGCCGAAAATGGCGCCGGTGCCGTAATCCATCAGCACGAAATTGGCGATGTAGACCGGCAGGGTGGCGCCCGGCTTCACCGGATGCTTCACGTGCAGCCCGGTGAAGATGCCGAGCTTTTCCGCCTTGTCGATGGTCTCGGTGGCGGTGCCGTGGCGCCGGGTCTCGGCGATGAACGCGGCGATCTCGGGATTGCCCGCGAGGCTCTGGGCCAGCGGGTGATCAGCTGAGATGGCGATGAACGAGGCGCCGAAGATGGTGTCCGGGCGAGTGGTGAACACCTCGATCGAGGTGAATTTCTGCCATTCGGCCGTCAGCTCGAACAGCAGGCGCAGGCCCTCGGACTTGCCGATCCAGTTGCGCTGCATGACGCGCACCTTCTCGGGCCAGTGGTCGAGGGTGTCGAGTGCCTCCAGCAGTTCCTCGGCGAAATCGGAGACTTTGAAGGCCCACTGGTTCAGCTCGCGCTGCTCGACGATGGCACCGGAGCGCCAGCCGCGGCCATCGACCACCTGCTCGTTGGCCAGCACGGTCATATCGACCGGGTCCCAGTTGACCTTGGATTTCTTGCGGGTGACGAGGCCTTCGCGCAGGAAATCGAGGAACAGCTTCTGCTGCTTGGAATAGTACTCGACGTCGCAGGTAGCGAACTCGCGGCTCCAGTCGATGCCGAGGCCGATCGACTTCAGCTGTTTGCGCATCGCGGCGATGTTGGCATAGGTCCAGCTCTTGGGGTGGACCTTGTTCTGCATGGCGGCGTTTTCGGCCGGCAGGCCGAAGGCGTCCCAGCCCATCGGGTGCAGCACGTTGCGGCCCATGGCACGCATATAGCGCGCCAGCACGTCGCCCATGGTATAGTTGCGCACGTGGCCCATATGGATGCGGCCCGAGGGGTAGGGGAACATCTCGAGCACGTAGTAGGGCTTGCGGCTATCATCGTTCTTGACCTCGAAGGACTTGTTGTCCTCCCAGGCCTTCTGCCAGCGTGGCTCTTCGACACGCGGATTGTAGCGCTCGGTGGTTCGACCAGTCACTTCGGGAAAGTCCTTAAAGCCGCGGATTACGTTGCGTTCATGGGGGTTTTTGGCTACCGGACCTTCATCAGAATTCCGTTAACCGGTCAACAGAGAGGGCCATGCAGAACGCCCCGGAAAGTCTCGAAATCATCCGCGCCCGGATCGAGCGGGCGCATCAGCGTTTCGGCCCGCCGCCCGATCGGGTGGAACTGGTGGCGGTGTCCAAGACCTTCGATGCCGCAGCAATCCGGCCGTTTCTTGACGCCGGACAGCGCGTCTTCGGGGAGAACCGGGTGCAGGAGGCCAAGGAAAAATGGCCGGAACTTCGGGCCTCCTATGACGGCATAGAATTGCATCTGATCGGCCCGCTGCAGACCAACAAGGCGCGCGAAGCAGTGGCGCTGTTCAACGTGATCCAGACGGTCGACCGCGACAAGCTGGCGGGGATCCTCGCCGAAGAGATGAAGCGGGCCGGCAAGCGCCTGCCGGTCTTCGTGCAGGTCAATATCGGGCTCGAGGAGCAGAAGGCCGGCATCGCGCCGTCCGACGCGGCCGCCTTTGTTGGCCGCTGCCAGGATTTGCATGGCCTCGACGTGGTCGGGCTGATGTGCATCCCGCCTGAGGGCGATCCGGCCGGGCCGTACTTCGCGCACCGGGCGTCGCTGGCCCGCGATGCCGGGGTCGAGAAACTGTCGATGGGGATGAGCAGCGATTTCGAGACGGCGATCGCCATGGGCGCGACGCATGTCCGGGTCGGCAGCGCGCTGTTCGGGCATCGGGGATGACAGGCGGCCGGCTCAGCCTCGCCGAGGCTGAGCGCCTCGTCACCGAACGGCTGGGTGAGACGCCGCGGGCGGCGCATTCGCGGTTCGTCGGCCTCGTGATGCAGCAACTGGCGCCGGCACTCGACGCCGACCCCTTGCTGTGGCGGATCGTCGGGCTGGTGCACGACCTCGACTATTTCGCCGTCGCGGGCGACTGGAGCCGGCATGGCCTCGTCGCGTCGGAATGGCTGGCAGGCCGGCTGCCGCGCGACGCTCTCGAGGCCATCATGGCGCACGACCACCGGACCGGAGTGCAAAGCGCTGCCGCGATGGCCGAGATGCTGCGGCTGGCCGACGGATTGGCGGTGCTCGACGAACATGCCGGTCGCGACCGGACCATCGTGGCGCTGCGCGAAGGGGTGCTCGAGACCATCACCGGCAGTCGGCCGTTTCTCGTAGAGATCATCGGTGGAACAGCCGTGCGGCATGGGGTGGCCCTGTCGAGCCTCGCGACGCTCCTCGCAGATCTGCCGCGGCAGGGCCCGCCGGACGGTGGTAGTATGGCGCCATAGTACGCCCAAATATCACGCTATGTCTGCCGTATGATCCGAAGCATTTCGCGCGGGCTACCGCTGGGCGAGGCACCAGCAAGCGCAATGCTGAGGGCAGCATAGCGGCGAGCCTTCCCTCGGTCACGGCATCTTCGCTGCAGCCGCCAGGCGCTGCCAGCGGCCCGGGGTCATGCCGAAGGTCTTGAGGAAATGGCGGTGAAAGTGGCTCTGGTCGGCAAAGCCGGTTTCCGCCGCCACGTCGGCAATGGCCTGGCCCGAAGCGAGCAGGCGCCGGCCAGCGGCGACGCGGCGCATGGTCAGGTAGCGGTGTGGGCTGGTGCCGAAGCGGAGGCGGAACTGCCGCGCCAGGGTGAAGCGATCGAGGCCGGAGATGGCTTCGAGCTCGTCGGAGCCGATCGGCTGCGTCCCGCTGTGCCTCAGGTACTCCTCGACCCGTGCCAGTGCGTCGAGGTCGAGCGGCGATCGGCCGCTCGGCCGGGCATCGGAGTGGCGTAGCAGGCCATCGGCGAGCGCGGCCACCAGTTGGTCGGCCAGGAGGGGATCGAGGGCATCGTCCATGTCGCCGAAGGCCCCGAGCAGAGTCGTGCGGAGCGCCGCGTCATCGACGACCGGAGCGGCTACGAACGGCAGGCCGGCGCCCTGCAGCGCGGATTGCACCAGCGCCGGATCGAGGTAGAGCATGCGATAGGTAAGGCCTTGCTCGGTGCCGGCGCCGCCGTCGTGGATTTCGTCCGGGTGGAGGACGATAACCTGGCCGGCAAGCGAGGCCCGGACTTCGCCGCGATACCAGAAGCTCTGGACGCCGTGCAGGGTGACGCCCAGCGCGTAGGTGTCGTGCCGATGCCGGGCATAGGCATTGCCCTGAAACCGCGCCTCGATGCGTTCGAGCCCGGGATGGCCGGGGGCCGCGCGCACCGCGTCACGGGTCGGGCTGCACAAACGTTCAAGACCGACCCCTGTCTCTGCGTCTACCACGCGCCGCACCTCGTTACCCGTTCCCGGATCACAGCATGTTCGAGACCAAGATCGCCATCGTGTTGCGTGACGACCTGGCGCCCTGGCAGGCGCTCAACGTTACCGCATTTCTGGCCACGGGCGTTACCGCCCAGCACTCCGAAATCATCGGAGAGCCCTATGTCGATCGGGTCGGCAATCGCTTCAGTCCGCTCTCGGTGCAGCCGGTGATCGTACTTGCGGCCGACGCCGACACCATGCGGGCCGTCCAGCAGCGGGCGCTGCAGCGCGGCATCGTCACCTCGGCCTACACCGAAGAGATGTTCTCGACCGGGCACGATGCGGCCAACCGGGCGGTATTCGCCCAGTTTGCACCGGAGGATGCCAGATTGGTGGGGATCGGTCTCAGGGCGGAGCGGAAGCTGGTCGACAAGGTGACCAAGGGCGCGCGCATGCATCCCTGAGATCATATGGCATCATAGCATCTTTGCGCTGCCGGTGGTCAGGTGGCCGGCAGTTCGAACGCGGTCAGCTCGCCGCCGGAGAGGCTCAGCCTCCGGGGCTGCTGGACGATGCCGTTCAGCTCGAGGCGGTCGGGGGGATCGGCGAAGACCAGCGTGATCGGGCGGCCGCCTTGGGAGGTGACGCGGACGCTGCCGCCCGACGCCTCGATCTCGAGCTCGTCGGTGTGGAGCGGCGCGTCGGGCGGCAGCCCGGCAATGAGCAGCACCAGGCTCTCCGCACCGCTGATGTCGGAGGGCATGGAGGCGCCAAGGCGGGTTTCGCGATGGAAGGCGAGCGGCAGGGCGGCGCCTTGCCGGAGGAAGACCGGGATCTGCTCGAGCGCCGCCGCGACCTGGTGGACCTGGTTGCCATCGTACCAGCGGCTCTCGAACAGGTGCCACCAGCGCCCCTCGGGCAGGTAGACCTCGCGGGAGGTTTCGCCTTCCCGGATGATCGGCGCAACCAGCAGGTCGCGGCCGAACATGTACTGGTCCCAGAGACCGGCGGCGCGGGTATCGGATTGGAAATCCAGCAGCATGGCGCGCAGCAGCGGCTGCCTTTCGGCAACGCACCAGGCCGCCTCGCGTTCGAGGTAGGGCATGAGCGACATGCGCAGGTTGGCGTAGAAGCGATAGCCGGTGAGGGCGCGCTCATCGCCGGAGCGCTCGGCGATGTTCCAGGGGGTGCGGTCCTGGTTGAACTCGGCCTTGCTCTCGGCGTGATACTGCATGATGGGGCAGAAACAGGCCATGGCGGCCGAGCGCACGTAGAGTTCGGCGCTCGGCACCTCGCCGGAAAAGCCGCCGAGGTCCCAGCCCCAGAAGATCACTCCCGACATGCCGGCGGAGAGGCCGGCATGGATCGAGCGCTTGAATGCATCCCAGGTGGAGCGTTCGTCGCCCGCCCAATGGGCCGGGAAGGTCTGGGCTCCGGTATAGCCGGCGCGCGAGAAGCAGATGCCGCCGTTCTGCTGGGCGAAGCGGTAATAGGCCGAAATGTAGTCGCGCGGATAGGCATTGCGGTTTTCGAGTCCGGTACGGCCGTCGGCGAAGACCAGGTCCTTGCCCCAGACCATCTCGCCGCCATCGGTCTTGAAGCCGTCGACCCCGAGTTCGTCGATCAGGTACTGGCGTTTGCGGAACCACCAATCCCGGGCGGCCGGGTTGGTGAAATCCATGAGCAGGCTGTCCTTGAACCAGCCTTCGGGCAGCCTGAGCGGCGTGCCGCCAGGGTGTTTCACGCCAAACCCTTCGGCGAAGAAGTGCGCCTCGTCGTTGCGCTTCTGCGGGTGCTTCAGCGCCACCGACTGCTTGATGATCGGGATCTGCCACAGGATCAGCCGCAGGTGGTTGTCGTGCAGATGCTCGGCGAGGCCTTTGGGGTCGGGCCAGCGGCCCCATTGGGGGAAGCTGAAGTCGGCGTAGGCGAAGGCCTCGTCGCCGGGCTTTTCGGCGTATTGTGCGTCGTTGAAGATGTAGAAGGTGGCCTCGTCCGACCAGGCCTCGATCACCAGCACGGTGGCGGGAATGTCGTGTTCGAGGGTGAGGGCGACCTGCTTGCGCACCTCGGTTTCGCTGTCCCAGTTATTCGACGACATCCAGGGACCGAGCGCCCAGGCGGGCACGGGCTCCGGCTCGCCGGTCAGTGCCATGAACTGGCTGACCTGCTGGGCGACGGCGCCCGAGAGCAGGTCGATGACAAGACGGTCGGCTTCGACGCCGAACCGGGTTTCGCCCGCCACCGCGAGGTCGAACCAGGAATAGGAATCGGTCGCGAGGTGGAGGCCGAAGCCAGCGTCGGTGTAGCCGACCGGCATCGGCATATAGGTCCGTAAGCCCTGTTCCTTGTACTGGTTGTAGACGAACTGATCGACGCGGTTCCCCGCCTGGTTCAGCGCATTGTAGCGCTCGCCAAAGCCGTACCAGCCACAGGGTGGGTGGGTGAGCGTGGCGGAAATCTCCTTGATGCTGCCATCGCGGGCTTCCAGCCAGGAAATCGCGGTGAGCGTGGCATTGCCCAGCTGTAGCGGCAGTTCCGTGCTGCCGGCGCCGGGGGAGATGTCGATGCGGCCGTTCGCGACGGTGACGTGTACCGAGGCCTCGTCATGGCGGCGGCGCCGCAGCGTCTCGTAGGCGAACGGTCCGGCCATGACCTCGGGATGTGCCGCGAAGCGGAGGCGATACTCGACCAGCGATCCCGCCGGAGTGCGGGGCAGGGTAAATTCCCAGCAGTCGCCCCCAAAACTGCCGGCAATGGCGGTTTCGCCGACCACCAATTCCAGCGGTTCGTCAGCCGAGAGCGGCGAGGCCTGGGCGCGGACGATCACCTCGTCGGCGTCGGTGATCAGTTTTGGGAAGCGCTCTTCGAGCAGCGGCTCGTAGCGGTTGCCATTGCCATCGGGGGCGTGGCGGATGAAGCGGGTTTCGAGCTGGCCGAGCGTCTTGAGGCGTTGCGCGACGATCGGCGCCGGCGTCTCGGCGAGGAGTTTGCGGCTTTTGGCGTAGCTGCCCTGTTCCGCATAGTACCAGGCCAGCAGCTGGCGGTCGGCGGCGGTGGCGTGCGCCAGACGGCCGGGCGCGGTGAGGGTGCGGACGGCGTCGACCAGCACCAGGTCTTCGCAGTCGAACAGCCCGAACGGCACGGCGGCGAGCAGCACGTCGAACTCCAGCGTCGTCTTGTCGGAAGACGACATCAGGGCGCCCAGCCGCACGTGGCTGGCATAGACATGGTTCTTCACCCGGCCGACGAGGCGCGTCGTGCTCTCGTCGCGATCGAGGTGATTGGCCTCGCGCAACGCCGCTGCCCAGAGGGCCACGACCCAGGTGTCGGTGAAGTGGTTCTGGTTGGGCGAAAGCTCACGCTCGAGCCGGCTGGCCACCGTGGTGCGGAGGGCGGTGGCCCTGGCGGAGCGGAGCTGCGCGCGGTCGCCGCTGGATTGGGCGGTGAGCGCGGCGAGGTAGAGGACGAGAGCCGCTTCGACCGGTTCGGTGGGGTCGGCGTCGGCGAGGCGGGCCGCAATTTCGGGCGCGGCTGCTGCCGGGTCGCGCAGCAGCTCGGCGTAGAGGTCGAGGAACCAGGGATGGCGGGTGGCGAGCTGAGGTTCGCGAGTGTCGGTGGTCATGGCTGGTTCCGGTGGTGGTGGCCGAGAGCCCGTGGGCTCCCGGCCTTGCCCTTTGGGAGGCAAACTGGGTGGCGGGAGTGTCGCCGGTGTCTGTGGCCACCCCCACCCTTGATCCCTCCCCACAAGGGGGAGGGAGACGCAAGAACTGAGACCGTCCAGCCATCGCCTCCCTCCCCCTTGTGGGGAGGGAATGAGGGTGGGGGTGGCCACAAGCTCGATGCGCCTAAAGCAGTCCCTCGATCGCCGTCTTGGCGTCCTTCAGCGCCTGCTCCGGCGTCTTCTGGCCGAGCTTGGCGGCTTCGAGTTCCTTGCCCACGGCGTCGGTCAGCTGGTTCCAGTTGCCGATCACCGGCGGGACCACCGCGGTGTCGAGCGCCTGAAACACCACTTCGCGGCTCTCGGGCACCGGCTGGTCGAGATAGCCCTGGAGGGCTGCGGCGTCGGAGACGGCGGGGAGTTCCCAGCCGGCGGCGATGCGAAGGTCCACGGCGGCCTTGGATGAGGTGAGGAACTTGATCCACTGGTAGGCTTCGGCCGGGTGAGCGCTGTTGGCCGAGACGGCGACGCCATTGGCGAAGAAGTGGTGCGCCTTGTTGGTCTTGCCCGGCTCGAGCGCGATGTCCCACTTGAACTTGGCATTGGCGGCGAAATCGCCGAGCAGCCAGATGCCGGTGCGGAGCATGGCGATCTTGCCGGCCTTGAACAGGTCCTCGGAGGATTGCCCGGCCATTTCGACATCCGACGGGGTGACCTTGTAGCTGTTCACCTTGTCGATCATCCAGGTCAGCGTCTCGACATTCTCAGGCGAGTCGATGGTGACGGTCTTTTTGTCGGGCGAGAGGATCGAGCCGCCATTCTGGGCGATGGTCTTGTAGAATTCCCAGAACTGGATCGGGGCGAAATCGCCCCACACGCCCTTGGCCGGATCGGTCAGCTTCTGGGCGGCTTCCAGTTCTTCCTTCCAGGTCCAGTCGGCCGTGGGGTAGGCGACGCCGGCGGCATCGAACAGGTCCTTGTTGTAGAACAGCACGACGTTGGAGAAGCTCTCGACCAGGCCATACTGCTTGCCATCCTGGGCGAAGGCGGCCAGCGCCGTCGGGTTGTAGACCGAGGTCGAGAAACCGGTATCGGCCGCGATCAGCGGCGTCAGGTCGGCAAGCGCGCCCTTTTCCGCGTAGGTGACGAAGTTCTCGAAGTTGAGCTCGAAGGCGTCGGGCGCCTGCTTGGCCGCCACGACGGTCTGCAGCTTGGTGAAGTAGGCGTCCCAGGCAGCGGTCTCGTAGGTGACCTTGATGCCGGGATGCTCGGCCTCGAAGGCCGCGATGGTGGCGTCGAGTTCCTTCAGATAGTTCGGCGCGGCCGAGAAGGTCATGTACTTGATGGTCACGTCCTCGGCGAGCGCCGGGGTGATGAGGGCGGTGGCGAGCAGCAGCCCGGTGAAAGTCCTACGCAGCATGGTCTTTTCTCCTCCTTGAGACCGATGGTCGTTATTTGAGCCCGGTGTGGGACAGGCCCTTGATGATGAAGCGCTGGGCGAAGACGTAGACGGCGATGATCGGCAGCGTGGCGATCACCGCGCCGGCCATCAGCACGTTCCAGTCGGTGGTCCAGCGGCCCTGCAGCGCGCTGAGGCCGAGCGGCAAGGTCATCATCGATTGGTCGGTGGTGATGATCAGCGGCCACAGAAAGCTGTTCCAGCTGGCCATGAAGGCGAACACCGCGAGGGTGGCGAGCGCCGGACGCGCCAGGTGGATGGCGATGGTGAAAAAGATCCTGATATAGCCGGCGCCATCGATGAAGGCGGCTTCTTCGATCTCCTTGGGCAACCTCAGGAAGAACTGGCGCAGCAGGAAGGTGCCGAAGGCGCCGAAACTCGAGGGGAGGATCAGCGCCTGGTAGGAGTTGGTCCAGCCGAGCCAGTTCATGATGATGAACAGCGGGGTGAGGGTCACCTGCTGCGGGATCATCAGCGTCGCGAGATAGGCATAGAACAGCACGGTGCGGCCGCGGAATTCGATGCGCGCGAAGGCGTAGCCGCTCATGGCGCAGAACAGCACCATCAGCGCCGTCGAGGTGACCGAGACGAAGATCGAGTTGATGAGGAACTGGCCGACCGGGGCGCTGTCGAACACCTTGGCATAGTTGTCGAGCGTTGCCGGGTCAGGCAGCCACTGCGGCGGCGTGACGAAGGTGGCGCCGGCGGTCTTCAGCGAGGTCGAGACCATCCAGGCAAAAGGCAGCAGCATGATTGCCGCGCCGGCAATGAGGATGGCGTAGGTCGCGAGGTCGGTCGCGCGAAGCGGAGGCCGCTTGCGCTGACTGAGAGAGACGGCCCCCTCCCGGCCTCCCCCATCAAGGGGGAGGTGAAGAGACGAGCTTGTGGTGCTGGTGGTGCCAAGCGCACCGGCAGGCACCTCCCCCCTTGTGGGGGACGATGGGAGGGGGCCGTCTCGGCCGGCAAGGAACACTGGCTCAGCCATCGGACCGATCCAGTTTCTTCTGCAGCAGGTTCTGCGCGATGGTGACCGCGAAGATCAGCGCGAACAGCACCCAGGAGATCGCCGAGGCGTAGCCCATCTTGTAGTAGCTGAAGGCGTTCTTGTAGATCAGCTCGACCATCACCGAGGTGGCGCCCGCCGGGCCGCCCTGGGTCATGATCCAGACCTGGTCGAACACCTGGAACGACGAGATCAGCGAGATGGTGGTGACGAAGAAGGTGGTCGGCGCCAGCATCGGGAAGGTGATCGACCAGAAGCGCTGCCAGGGCGTGGCGCCATCGAGCGCGGCGGCTTCGTAGAGGGGTTCGGGGATATCCTGCAGGCCCGCGAGGTAAATCACCGTGACGAAGCCGATATCCTTCCAGACCGAGGTGAGGATGACGCCGGTCATTGCCCAGGCCGGGTCGAACAGCCAGCCCGGACCCTTGATGCCGATGGCGCCGAGCGCGAAGTTGATCAGCCCGTATTGCGGGTTGAGCAGCCACTTCCAGATCAGCGACACCGCCACCCAGGAGGTGACGACCGGCACGAAATAGATCGCCCGGAACACCGCGCGACCCCGGATGAGGCGATTGAGCAGCAAGGCGAGGCCGAGCGCGATCAGCACCACCGAAGGCAGGTAGCCGAGGATGAAAGTGAGGGTATTGCGGAGCGCACCGAGCACCGCCGGGTCGCCGAGCGCGGCGACATAGTTGTCGAGGCCGACCCAGCTGAGCTCGCCGATCAGGTCCCACTGGGAAAAGCTGAGCACCAGCGAGGACAGCACCGGCGCCATCAGGAACACCACCATGCCGGCCAGGCTGGGCAGCAGCAGCACCGTCAGCGCCAGATACTTGGAGCGATCGGCGGCGGGGCTCATCTCGCCCCCCGCCGGCTGACGCTGTCGCGTTCGACGATGGCGACGTCGATGAAGCTCTCGCGCGGAGCATCGGCCTTGTTGAGGATGGCGCTGATCAGCCGGCCGGCGAGCTGGCCCTTGCCGAGGATCGACTGATCGACGGTGGTGAGGGCCGGATAGACCATGCGCGAGATCGACAGGTTGTCGAAGCCCATCACCGAATAGTCTTCCGGGATCCGCTTGCCGAGGCGGTGCAGACCGGCAAGGAGGCCGGCGGCGATCAGGTCGGCGGTGCAGAAGGCGGCGGTGGTGTGCGGCAGCGCCACCAGCCCGGCGGCCGCCTCGGCGCCCCAGTCGAAGGTGACGGAGCCCGAGAGGATGCGGGAGGGATCAAAGCCGATGCCGGCTTCGGCCAGGGCTCGCTTGTAGCCGTCGACACGCCGCTCGATGACCCCGTCGGTGCGAATCACCCCGGTGACCAGCGCCACGCCGGAATGGCCCTGGTCGATCAGGTACCTGGTGGCGCGGTAGGCGGCGGCTTCGTCATCGACGCCAAGGCGATAAAAACTGGGGTCGTCGATATAGCTGTCGATCAGCAGGGTCGGCAAAGCCAGCTCGCGCAGCCGCTCGTAGAGCGCCTCGCGATAGACGCCGAGGACGATCAGCGCGTCCATGTTCCAATGCGAAAGGGTGTCGAGCTGGGCGTTGCCCTCTCCCACCCCCGTCAGCATCATGTAGTAGCCGTTGGCGCGGAGCGCGCTTTCGATGCCGGAGATCATCTCGGCATAGAACGGGTTGTCGAGCAGCAGCTGGTTCTGGTTCTCGGTGAACGGGATGATCACCCCGACCATACGCGAGGCATTGGAGACGAGGCTGCGGGCACTCATGTTGGGCCGGTAGCCGAGGGTCTTCACCGCCGCCATGATGCGCTCGATGGTCTCGTCCGACGCCTTGGCACGTCGACCGTTGATAACGTTGGAAACCGTCATCGGCGAGACGTTCGCGGCAAGCGCAATGTCCTTGATCGTGGCCCGGGCCAAATCCGTAGTCCTCCCTGGAGCCGATCCTCGGCTCGCGGTTTTGCGTTAAACCTGCCTGCTCATGGTGCCGTGCGGCGATTCTTGGGGCGATCGACCTGCACGGAAAGCGGAAGTTTTACGTTAAACCGATGCTTTGATAGGCCTGCTGCCAACCGCTGTCAATGCCGATGCGGCGCGCGGTGACCGCGGTGGGGGTGTGCCGTCGGGTCACGGGAGGCGAGGATACGGGGGAGTTGCGATGGCTGTCAGGCAATTGTCAGCTTCCCGTCAGCATGCCGTGGCTAAGAGTTGCTGCCGAGGATGAAACTAAACTGTGTCAAATCACGTTTCTCATCTCGCGGCGGTCTCACGCCGTTTTGATTGGCGGGTCGCAAGGTCCGGCAATAACTCAGCAATTCGTAGCCAGTGGCTCGGGGTACCTCACATGAACAGACGGCGCATCCTGATTGTCGACGACGATGCCGACCTCAGAAAGACTTTGATCGATCAGCTGACGCACTATCGCGAGTTCGATCTGGTAGAGGCGGAATCCGCGTCCGACGCGCTGGGCAAGGTCCGCGGCGCGCATGTCGACCTGATGCTGCTGGATGTCGGGCTGCCCGACATGGATGGCCGCGAGGCGGTGAAGATCCTGAGGCGCGAGGGCTTCAAGAGTCCGATCATCATGCTGACGGCGCAGGACAGCGATTCCGACGAGATTCTCGGGCTCGAGTCGGGCGCCAATGACTACGTGACCAAGCCGTTCCGGTTCTCGGTGCTTCTGGCGCGCATCCGCGCCTCGCTGCGCCAGCACGACCAGAGCGAGGACGTGGTGTTCACCATCGGGCCCTACAGCTTCCAGCCGGCGGCCAAGCTGCTCGAGGCGCCTGATGGGGCCAAGGTGCGGCTGACCGACAAGGAAACCTCGATCCTCAAGTATCTCTACCGCCAGGGTCCCAAGACCATCACTCGCGAGATCCTGCTCAAGGAAGTGTGGGGCTACAACAACCGGGTCACCACGCACACGCTGGAAACCCACATCTACCGGCTGCGCCAGAAGATCGAGCGCGACCCGTCCAATGCGCGGCTGCTGGTCACCGAGGATGGCGGCTACCGGCTGGTGCCGTAAGGGCCGGACCGGGCGACAGCCGGTGCATAACTTTTGCCGCGTGGGCCGACGCGGCAAAAGGGATTCCTGACAGCGGCAAGAAATGCTCTATATCGAGGGCCGCGGCACAACCGGGCGCTGAGGCGCCCGCGAAGTGGCTGGCGGTCCGGGAATAGGGCGGGATGCAACTCGACGACGCGGCGACGATTCTGGGACGTGCGGATTTCTTCGAAATCTGCGACGCCGAGCAGCGGCGATTGCTTGCGTTCGCCTCGGAACGGAAGAAATTCCGCCCCGGCAGCGTCATCTATGCCTCGGGTGACCAGCCCGAAGGCGCGCATGTGCTGGTTTCCGGCACGGTGTCGAGCACCCAGGACGGCGCCGAGAACAACCCCTACCTGATCCACGAGGTCGGCGCGGTGCTGGGCGCCATGGCACTGGTGATCCCCAAGCCGCGGCCGGTGACGATCAAGGCGATCGATGCGGTGGAAACGCTGTTCGTGCCGCGCACCGCGTTCATGAAGCTGGCGAACCAGTATCCCGATCTCGCAGGTCGGGCAGCCGACCGCATCCGGCGCGAACTCACCAGCTATCTCGGGGCAATCGAAGGCTCGCGCGGTCGTTTCGGCAAGGGGTAGGGCGTCCAGCGATTGGGCTGTGCGGTCGGTGATTTTGGACCGCTGCCAGACTTTTCCTCGGCGTCATCCCCGCGAAGGCGGGGACCCAGTGGGATCTCTCAGCCTCAGCGGGTGCCGCGGCATCCCACTAGGTTCCCGCCTGCGCGGGAATGACGGCGGTGGTGTGCTGGAATCCGTGGCTAGCCGGAGTGAAGGCCCCGCTGTTCCACGTGAATCAGTCCGGAATCACCGCGTCGACCTCGATTTCGACCAGCCAGTCGGGGTCGACGAAGGCGGTGACCTGCATCAGCGTGGTGACCGGACGAACATCGGCGAAGGCCTCGGCATGGGCGCGAGCCGCGTCCTTCCACAGGGCAATGTCGGTGAGGATGATGCGGGTGCGGGTGACGTGCCCGAGGCTCGCGCCGGCATCGGCAAGCGCCTTGGCGATGATCTCGAGGCAGCGCCTGGTCTGGCCGTAGACATCGCCGATGGCAGCGGTGCCACCCTCGGCCCTGATCGGCGCGGTGCCGCCGACCATCACGATGTTGCCGACCCGCACGGCGCGCGAGAAGCCGATCACCGGTTCGAGGTAGGAGCCCGAGCTGACGAGTTTTCGCGACATTGTCTGCACCTTTCCTGAAGCGTCTTAGGCGAAGCGGGCGATGACCGGCACGTGGTCGGACGGCTTGTCGCTCCAGCCGCGCGCCGGCTTGATGATCTCGGCGCCGGCCGTGTGGGCGGCGATATCGGCAGTGGCCCAGATGTGGTCGAGGCGGCGGCCCTTGTTGGCAGCCTGCCAGTCCTTGGCGCGATAGCTCCACCAGGAATAGAGCTTCTCCTCGGCCGGGAAGTATTTTCTGACGATGTCGACCCAGCCGTGTCCACCGGTCAGCAGGGCGTTCAGTGCCTCGGTCTCGATCGGGGTATGGCTGACCACGTCGAGCAGCTGCTTGTGGCTCCACACGTCGTGCTCGAGCGGCGCGATGTTGAAGTCGCCGCAGATCAGCTGGCGCTCCT
>JAEUMC010000997.1 GCA_016793415.1 Devosia sp.
TCGGCATAGGGGATACCCGAAGGCGTGATCAGCAGTCCTTCATCCACCCGCACGCTGACGTTGCCGGATGTCCCCTGGTTGATCCCCTTGTCGTTCATGAAATTGCAGACCGCAATCATCTCGCGCCTGAGGTCTTCGTGCTCCACTATTCCCCCTCACTCCCGCTTCGACGGGCGACTCGCCCAGACCCATCCTGTATGTTGTACATGTCACATATCATGTTGCAGATGCAACATCAATCAGCGAAGCGAGGATCTGCAGGCGTTGAGCCAACGCGCGCGTGACGCCGACCTGCTGCTGCGCCCAGCGCAGCTCGTAACGAAGGACGCTGGCGAGATCGGCGCCTTCCGGCATCGGGGTGCTGCTCGGCTCACGATAGGCGATGATCGGGTTGACCCCTTCGTTCGGCACGCGAAAGGGAGGCGCGTAGTAGTCGACCTCATTCTCCAGCGCGAAGCAGATGACCTGCGGCGTCTCTGCACCCAGTGCCACCAGTTCGGCCAGGAGGAGGGGGCCGGGCAGGCTGTCCGCCGGATCGCCCTGCGGCACCCCGACCTGCCCCCAGCCGGTGGGCTCGACCGTTTTGCGGCCACCCTTGATATGCACCTGCCTGACCCATGGCGCGAGGGTACGCAGTGCGTCGAGCGGGTCCTCAAGGGCGTTCCAGGAGTTGGTGTAGTCGAACAAGGCATTCACGCGGTGGTCGCCGATGCGCTCGAGGATGCGGGCAATCTCGGCGGCACGCAGATCCTCGTGCTGCTCGTAGTCGAAATGGAGGCCGTGCCGGTTTGCCTTTTCCGCCACCTCGGCCAGGTCCGCATAGACACGCTCGATGACCGTATCGAGCGGTCCTTCGTGGCGTGCATAGAGGCGGATGTTGACCACGCCGAGCACATCGGCGAGGCGGATCGCCCGATTGACCTCGGCGCGATCGGTTGAGCTAATCTCGAGATGGAGCTTCAGGCCGAGGATCTCGAGCCGTTGGCGGAAGCGCCCGAGTTCGGCGGTATCCATGCGTGACAGGGAGCTCCTGTCACCGTCGTTCACATGGAGGCAGACCCCGGTGAGGTCGTTGCGAAAGGCGAAGTCGAGGTAGTCCCAGGTGGTGTAGCCGCCAAAGTCCATGTTGCGGCAGAACGGATAGCTGTGAGCAAACAGTGGAAGGGCGCGCAGCCGCTGCGCCAGTTTGCTGGTCAGCTCCGGCGTCAGCGCCGGAAGTGCGGCATTTTCGGCGTTGTGGCGAAGCAGCGCCTGCAGTTGCTGTCTAGCGCTCACTGGCGCCATCCCGTTGCGCGCTGGCGCGCGTCCGCAAACCGCGCGCGAAATGCTGCTGCGTCATGTTGCGGCGCAACCCGTCGGCGCTTCAGGACGGGTCGCGACGCGCGGCCGAGCGGTTCGCCGAGTGCCCTCGCAAGCGCCATCTCCGCGGTGCCGACCGCGGTGAGTTCCACCGCATCAAGCACACTGATGGTCCGCCCGGTTATGCTGGCGAGCATGCCGACAAAATAGCCCGACCGCGCCAGCCCGCCGTCGATCGATAGCGCGCCCGTCTGCTGGTTGGGAAGTGCCAGGACGTCGAGGACTTCGGCGGTGCGGAACGCGACGCCTTCCAGCACCGCTTTCTGCAGGTCCGTGCGCTCGGTGCCCGCATCGAGCCCGATCCACAGGCCCGCAGCAGTGCGATCCCAGTGCGGACAGGCGAGGCCCGAAAGGGCGGGTACGAAGAACAGCCCGCGGCTCGCGGCGCTGGCACCCGAGAGATGGTCCAGTTCCGCGAGGTCGGACAGCAGGCCGATGCGACCCAGCCATTCGATCGCGGCACCCGCGCTGTAAACGCCGCCGTCATCGGCGTAGACCCGGTCTGTCCCGTCCTGCCAGCAAGCGGCAGTGATGGCGCCACCGGCATTCGCAACGGGCGCGCCAATGCCGGTTATCGCCAGACCGAACGCGCCGGTGCCGAAAGTGAATTTCGCGTCACCCGGCCGTCGGCAACCATGGCCGTAAAGGGCGGCGACCTGATCTACCAGAGACAGGGTGAACTGCAGCGGCCCCGTCGGTGTTGTGATTTCGCCGATCGGGTCCGTGCCGTCGACGATATCGGGCAGCAGTTCGATGGGAACGCCGAACAGCTCGCAGAGCCCGGCATCCCAACGGCAGGAACGGATGTTCATCAGGCCGGTGCGTCCGGCGGTGGTCGGTTCGGTGACGTAGCGCCCGGTGAGCCGCTCGGCGAAATAAGCGTCAGACGTACCGAGGCCCAGTCGCCCGCGGGCGGCGAGCGGGCGGGCATCCTCGATATTGTCAAGCACCCAGGCGAGTTTGGAGGCGGAGAAGTACGCATCGAGCGGCAGCCCGCTGATCCGGCGAGCCGCGGCCTCGTATCCTTGCGTCCTCAGCTTGTCGACGGCGGCGCTGGTGCGCTGGTCCTGCCAGACGATCGCCGGACCGATAGGCTCGCCACTCCGACGATCCCAAGCGACGATGGTTTCGCCCTGATTGGCGAGGCCTAGACTGCGGGCTCCGGCCGCGCCGGCGGCATCAGCCAGCTGCTGTACATTGGCCAGCAGTTCGCGCGGATCCTGCTCGACACGGCCGGATGCCGGATAGTCGGTGCGATGACGCAGCCCGGGCAGCAGCGTAATGCGCCCGTTCGCGTCGAGCAGCGCCGCCTTGCTGCCGGTCGTTCCCTGGTCGATGCCTGCCGCGATCACACTGGCGCCTCTTCGAACCCAATCTCGACGGTGGTCACGTCATCGAGCGGCGGTAGCTGGCGGCTGAGGCCGATACGCCGCTCGGGCAGCGCGGTGGTCGGCGCCGACCGCCACACAATGCGGCCATCGATCGCGATGGT
>JAEUMC010000024.1 GCA_016793415.1 Devosia sp.
GGCCAAGCGCATCGGCACGACGCAGTCGGCTGTTGCGCGCCTGGAAGGCGGGCACGTCTCGCCTTCCCTCTCGACGCTGCGTCGCTATGCCGAGGCGACCGGCGCAAAACTGCAGATCGACCTCGTTTCGCGGTAACGCGCGGACGTCAGTCCGTCGCGCCCGAGATCGGCGGCACGTAGGCCACGTCGAGGTCCCACGGGAAGAAGATCCAGGTGTCCTGGCTGACTTCGGTGATGAAGGTGTCGACCATCTCGCGGCCCTTGGGCTTGGCGTAGACGGTGGCGAAATGCGCGCCGGGGAGCATGTCGCGCACCACCCGCGCCGTGGCCCCGGTATCCACCAGGTCATCAACGATCAGCAGCTTGCCGCCCGAACGGGCCTTTTCCAGCAGTTCCGGGGCAATCGGCTTCAGCACCTTGATGCCGCCCTGGTTCTGGTGGTCGTAGCTCTTCACCGCCACGCTCTCGACCACGCGGATGTTGAGCTCACGCGCCACGATCGCCGCCGGCACGAGGCCACCGCGAGTGATCGCCACCAGGGCATCGAACGGCCCGAGCGCCTGTAGGCGCCAGGCGAGCGCCCGGCTGTCGCGATGGAACTGGTCCCATGTCACGGGAAAGGATTTCTGCGAGGTCTGGTTCAATTGCTTCTCCTGCGGCGGCCCCGCCGCCTGTTGTCGGTATGGCCCCTTGGGCCGGAAACTCAGTAGGCCTCGACGTCCGGCGAAAGGCCGGCGGCGCGATGCGCCTCGGCAACCATCTCGCGCACTCGGCCGGCCGCCTCGGCCAGCCGCGCCTCATCTGACGAGCGCAGCACCAGCTCGGTCATCACGAAACTCTGCCCCATCTGCGGATAGCTACCCATCTTCACGTCGGGATACGCCAGTTGGATCTGACCAAGCGGACCGCCGATGGTGCCCTCGCCGACCCGGCAGCGGATGGTGATCGACTTGATCTTGTCGCCGCCCTTCAGCGTCGGCCGGATCGCCTCGAGCATCGCCAGCATGATCTTGGGCACCCCGGCCATAACGTGGACGTTGCCGATCCGGAAACCCGGCGCGGCGCTCACCGAATTGGCGATCAGCGACGCGCCTTCGGGAATCCGCTCCATGCGCAGCCGCGCCTCGTTGACCTCGGTGCCGCTCTGCTTCCAGCGCTCTTCCATCATGGCGCGCGCTTCCGCATTGATCGGCAATCCGACGCCGAACGCCTTGGCGATCGCGTCGGCGGTGATGTCGTCATGCGTCGGCCCGATGCCGCCGGTGGTGAACACGTAGGTGTAGCGGGCGCGCACAGCGTTCACCGCGGCGATGATGTCGTCCTCGACATCGGAGACCACCCGCACTTCCCTGAGCTCGATCCCGAGCTCGGTGCAGTAGTCCGCCGTGGCGCCGATATTCACATCCTTGGTCCGGCCGGACAGGATTTCATCGCCGATAACGACGAGGGCGGCGGTGACGGGTTCGGGCGATGGCATGGCGGCCCCGGATTTGCGAGGCACAATGCATTGCCTCACCAAAGCCCGAAAGGTCAAGCAATCCGGCAGCTCATCGGGGCCGGTTGCCCACAGTATTGCCGGTGCGCTGGCAGCGCCAACACACTTCCAATCCTGGGCTCGAACGCCTACCTTCGTTGCGAACGGAGTTGCCATGATCACCTACTTCGAAGCCGAAACCAAGAGCCGCCGCACCTCGGGGGTGATCCCGCTGCACGGCGAAGCCGGCTTCAACGGCATGCGCAAGGCCGGACGGCTCACCGCCGAAGCGCTCGATTTGCTGGTCGATGCAGTAAAGCCCGGCGTCACCACCGCGGCGCTCGATCGGTTGGCCTATGAGTTCGCCCGCGACCACGACGCCATCCCGGCAACGCTGTTCTACAAGGGCTACCGCCACTCGATCTGCACCTCGATCAACCACGTGGTCTGCCATGGCATTCCCGAGGAGCGGCCGCTGCGCGAAGGCGACATCGTCAATATCGACCTGACGCTGATCGTCGACGGCTGGTACGGCGACAGCTCGCGCATGTATCCGGTGGGCGAAATCAGCCGGAAGGCCGAACGGCTGATCGACGTCACCTATGCCGGTCTCGCCGCCGGTATCGCGGCGGCCAAGGCCGGCGCTACCACCGGCGATATCGGCGCCGCCATCCAGGCGCTGGCAGAAGCCGAACGGATGAGCGTGGTCCGCGATTTCGTCGGCCACGGGGTCGGCCAGCTGTTCCACGACGAGCCCAACATCATGCATTTCGGCGTTCCGGGCACCGGCGTGCCGCTGAAGCCGGGCATGATCTTCACCATCGAGCCGATGATCAACCTGGGCCGCCCGCACGTGAAGATTCTCGCCGACGGCTGGACCGCGGTGACCCGCGACCGCACGCTGTCCGCCCAGGCCGAGCACTCGATCGGCATCACCGAGGCGAGCGTCGAGATCTTCACGCTCTCGCCACGCGGCCTGTTCAACCCGCTCGACGCGCGTCGCTAGCCGATGCCGAAGGGGGAGAAGCCATCGCCGGACGGACTCGGCGAGGCAGCCCCGCCCCACTATCTCGGCCATCGCGAGCGGGCCCGGCAGAAATTTCTTTCAGTCGGCGCCGATGCGCTGGCCGACTATGAACTGCTCGAGCTGGTGCTGCAGATCGTCCTGCCGCGCAAGGACACCAAGCCGATCGCCAAGGAGTTGATCCAGAAGTTCGGCTCGTTCTCCGGCGCGTTCGGCGCGCCGCCAGCCCGTCTTGCCGAGGTGAAGGGCCTGGGCGAGATTTCCGGCACCAACCTCAAGATCATCCAGGCTGCGGCGCAACGCTTCGCCCGGGACAGGATGACGCCCGACCTGCCGATCCTCGGCTCATGGACGGCGCTGATCGACTACTGCCACGCCCAGATGGCGTTCGATAATGTCGAACAGTTCCGCATCCTGTTCCTCGACAAGAAGAACCGCCTGATCGTCGACGAAGTGCAGCAGACCGGCACCGTCGACCACGCTCCGGTCTACCCACGCGAAGTGATCAAGCGCGCCCTGGAGCTGAGCGCTACGGCGCTGATCCTGGTGCACAACCACCCGTCGGGTGACCCGACACCCTCCTCCGCGGATGTCGAGATGACCCGCCGGATCAACGACGTCGCCCGCCCGCTGGGGATCACCGTGCACGACCACATCATCATCGGGAAATCCGGGCATTCGTCGATGAAGGGCTTGAAACTGATCTAGCTCCCGCCCCGATAGTAGATATCGAGATCGACCCTCAGCCCCCGCTGCGCCAGACGTTCCAGCGTTAGCGCTTCGAGCCCCAAGCCCTCGTTTCCGTCCTTGAGGAAGAGCCCGATGAAGAACTCTCCTCGGTATCGGAGGGCAAGTTCTCGCCAGATCTCCAGGTCCGACGACAGGCCGTCGAGAAGCCTGCCGATTTGCCTGTCGAGATCGCCGGGACTCTCCCTGGGGACTCCGAACGAGCATAGTCCGGTTCGGCCAATGCCTCTGCCTCCACCCATCGGCTCGCCCTTGCGATAGGCTATTTCAGGCTGCCCACCCAAGACCCGAGCGATCTGGGCCGGGTCGAGATCGTCGCCCGAGAAGCGCAGACTGACGGCGCTCTCAGTGACCGTGCTCATCGCCCTCGGTCCTCGGCGGCTCGGCCTTCGCCTTCAGCATCCGCCCGCGAACCGCCTTCACCGCGCTCATCACCGCCTTGTTCGCCTTGAGCTTCTGCCGCAGCACCTGCCAGCCGAGGTGCCCCCTGGCAGCGACGGTGCCAAGCGTGGTCAGCGGCACATAGTGCTGGCGTACCGGCAGCTTGAGGTTGCACCAATGGCGCTTCTCGTCGGTGAAGCCGGCGCCCATGTCGAACACGCGGTAGCCGGCATCGAACACCGTCTGCATCACCCGCAGTAGGCACTGCTTGCCCGGTGAGCCGGTCTGGATGGTGGCATCGTCGCTCATTGAGCTGATCAGGCAGAACAGCCGCTCGCCATGCGCGATGTTGTAGCGCACCGCGACGATCTCGCCATTGAGCCGCAGCACATGCAGGCGGACATCGATCCCCGAACCAGGTGACAAAGTCGCGTCGTAGAAGTCTCGCACGCCCGGCTCGGCAAACGGGTCCGGCACACCCATGGCGACGAAGCGCGCGGCGCGCTGGCGGAACATCACGTCCAGGATAGCCACGGCCGCCGGCCCGCCGCGCACCTCCTCGAAAGCCACCTGCCCCAGCGCCTCGAGCCGCTCACCCTGCTGGCGATCGTGCTTGCGGCGCGATTTCGAGCGTTGCGTCGTATTGGCATCGTCCCAGCTCGAGAACTGAGCGCGATAGAGCGTCTCGGCTTCGATCGTCCGGCCGAGCTCGGCGAAGATGTCGACACCTGCGACGAACAGTTGCGGCACCGATTTGAGGTAGATCAGGTCGGCGCCCTCGAGCCTCTCGAGCATGGCGGACCACAGCGCCGCCCGCTCCACCGAGCCAAGCGTCGCCAGCCGCTCCGCATCGACCAGCGGCGCGTTGCAGCCGACGTGCGGACCGGGGAACCAGGACAGGAGGCGTACGCCCCTCACCCGCC
>JAEUMC010000037.1 GCA_016793415.1 Devosia sp.
ATCGAACTCGCGGATCGGGTTGCGGTTGGGCGAACGGGGCGGCTCCGCTTCGCGGGTATTGGCGAGGACGCAGAGCACCGTCTCGCACATCCCGGCGGCGATCGCCGCCGCGGCGCGCCACACCATGCCGGCGCCCGATGCACCGCCCAGATCGACCACATTGGCCATGTCGGGCCTGAGCCCGAGATACTCGGCCACCGTCGCCGGTACGTGCTGCGGCGTTTCACCGACCTGCGGGCCGACAAGCAGCCCGTCGATGGCGCCGGGCTCGAGCCCCGCATCTGCCACCGCCAGCCGCGCCACCTCGGCGATCATCCCGAGCGTCGTGGCGCCCGTGGTCGAACGCACCGGCTTCAGTTCGCCGATGCCGATAATGGCCCCAAGCGGTTGCCTCACAGGGCGCTGTCCCGGCTGAGCGTGCGGAAAATCTCGAGCGCTTCGGGGTTGGAGAGCGAGTCGCGGTTCTTCACCACTTCGCCGAGCATCGTGGCGCGCGCCGCGCCTTCCACCCGCTTGCCGTTCAGGGTGTAGGGCACCGCCGCGATGGCGTGGATGCGATGCGGCACATGCCGCGGCGACGCCGCCTCGCGGATCGCCTTGCGGATCCGGCCAGCCAGTTCCGCCGAAATGCTGCCGCCCTCGATCGGCTTCAAACAGAGCACGATCTCCTCGTCGCCACTGACGGGAGCGCCGAACACCAGGCAATCCTCGACCTCATGGAAGCTCTCGACCGTGGCGTAGATCTCGGCGGTGCCGATGCGCACCCCGCCCGGCTTCAGCGTCGTGTCGGTGCGCCCATAGATGATGGCCGAACCATGGACGGTCTGCTCGGCGAGGTCGCCATGCGTCCAGATGCCGGGGCGCTGGGCGAAATAGGTGTCGTGATAGCGCTTGTCGCCGCCCTCGCCCCAGAAGGTCAGCGGCATCGAGGGGAATGGCTCGGTGCAGACGAGATCGCCCTTCCGCCCGATGACCGAGGCATTGCGTTCGTCGAGCACATCCACCGCATGGCCGAGGGCCTTTGAGGTGAGCTGCCCGCGCCGCACCGGCAGCGTCGGGTTGCCGATCATGAAGCAGCCGATGATCTCGGTGCCGCCCGAGATCGAGGCGAACATCATGTCGGCTTTCACCGCGTCATAGAGCCAGTCGAACTGGTCGGGCGCCACCGGCGCGCCGGCGCTCAGCACCGAGCGGAGGCGTGTGAGATCGACCCGCTCTGCCGGCCGATAACCGGCCTCGGCCACGGTCAGCAGGTATTTCGGGCTGATGCCGAAATGCGTGACCCCGGCTTCCGCCGCCACCCGCCAGAGCAGCCCGACATCGAGCCCCTCAGCAGTGCGCGGAATGGCGGCGCCATCGGTCAGCACCACGCTGGCATTGCAGGCCAGCGCCGAGATCACCCAGTGGTACATCATCCAGGCGGTATTGGTGTACCAGGAGACGGTGTCCCCCGGCTTCACGTCGCCATGCAGCTGGTGTTCCTTCAGATGCTGCAGCAGCACGCCGCCGGTCGAGTGGACGATCGCCTTGGGCTTGCCGGTGGTGCCGGAAGTGTAGAGCACATAGAGCGGCTGCGCGAACGGCACCCGGGTGTAAACCAGCGGCGCGTCCGCCTCGCCGAACGCCGCCCACTGCTGCGTCCGGGTGGCGCTACCGGGCAGCTCGCCACCGATCAGCACCAGGTCGGTGAGGCTCGGCATCTGCGCGGCAAGCTCGGCGATGCGGCCCGAAATATCGTGCTCCTTGCCGCCATAGCGATAGCGCGGCGTGGCGAACAGCACCTTGGGAGCGATCTGCCCGAGCCGGTCAAGAATGGCGACGGTGCCGAAATCCGGCGAGCAGGACGACCAGGTGGCGCCGAGCGTAGCCGTCGCCAGCAGCGCCACCAGCGCCTCGATCCGGTTGGGCAGGATCCCCGCCACCCGATCGCCGGCCACCACGCCGGCGGCACTGAGCCCCGCGGCCACGCGGGCGACTTCGTTGCGCAGGTCCCCCCGCGTCATGCGGCGCGAAATGCCATGCTCGTCGGACTCGATAAGCGCCGGCTCGGCATCGGCGCCACGCAGCAGGTTCTCGGCGAAGTTGAGCC
>JAEUMC010000208.1 GCA_016793415.1 Devosia sp.
CGGCCAATTGTCCACCTTGTCGGCGGCGGCCTTGATCCGGTCCTGCTTGATGAGCCCGGTGGCGGTGAGCGTCGCCGGTACCCTAAGCGTCACCCCGACCTGCGCGGCGGCGGCGGCGAAGCGGCGCAGTGCGCCTTCCGGCGGCAGGTCGATATCGGTCTCGTAACGCAGGATCGGGCAGGGCAGGAACCGGCGATTCAGCCAGTTGCGCCAGCGGTCGTACCAGCGTTCCTGCGCATCCATCCAGGCGGCGAAATCGGCAATGTCGAGGCGGACGCGGACCGCTGAGGTGTCGACCTCCTGCCATTTGTGCACGCTGATCGCCTTGCACCAGCTGACATAGGCATCGATCTGCCGGCGCACCACGAAGATCACCCGTACGCCGGGCCGCGACAGCACCAGTTGCTCGACCGTCTCGGGTTCGAGCGTGTCGTGCCAGAGCTTGAAGGCGAGGACGCGTTTGTGTTCGGCGCGGGCCGCTTCGACCGCCTGGTCGAGCACGTGGTCGGGCTCGATCCGCTCGGCGAGGCTGTTGAACAGTTCGGGGAAGGTCTTGAGCTCGGCGAGGTTGCCGCCGAGCTGCATCAGGTGGTTGGCCCCGGTGCGGGGACCGGTGATCAGGCAGAGTGTATCCAGCACCTGATCACCCCTTGCCGCGTCAGCTGGCTGTCTGGCGTCAGCTGGCCTTGCCGCCGGCCGGCTTTTCTTCGACCTTGGGCTTGCGCTTGAAGCTCGCCGCGATGTTGCCGAGCAGATCCACCTCGGCGCCGTGGCGCTTCATGATGAACCACTGCTGCGTCACCGAGAGCAGGTTGTTCCACGCCCAGTAGATCACGAGGCCGGCGGGGAACGAGCCCAGCATGAAGGTGAAGATGATCGGCATCCAGTTGAAGATCATCGCCTGGGTCGGATCCGGCGGCGGCGGGTTGAGCTTCATCTGCACCCACATGGTGATACCCATGATCACCGGCCAGACGCCCAGGTGCAGCAGGCTTCCCACCACCGGCAGCGCGGCGGGGTTCCAGGGGATCAGGCCGAACAGGGTGAAGATGTTGGTCGGGTCGGGCGCCGCGAGGTCGACGATCCAGCCGAAGAACGGCGCATGCCGCATCTCGAGCGAGATGAAGATGACGGTGTAGAGCGAGAAGAACACCGGGATCTGGATCAGGATCGGCCAGCAGCCCGAGAGCGGGTTGATCTTCTCTTTCTTGTAGAGCTCCATCATCGCCTGCTGCTGCGCCGGGCGATCGTCCTTGAAGCGTTCCTGGATCGACTTCATTTCCGGCTGCACGCGCCGCATCGCCGCCATCGAGGCGTAGGAGCGGTTGGCCAGCGGGAAGAACAGGCCCTTGACGATCACCGTCACCGCGAGGATCGCGAGGCCGAAATTGCCCAGGATGCCGTAGAGGAACTGCAGCAGGTAGAACATCGGCTTGGTGATGAAGTGCAGCCAGCCCCAGTCGATCAGCAGTTCGAGCCGGTCGAAGCCGTAGGTCTTCTCGTAGCTGGAGATCACGCCTTCGCGCTTGGCGCCGGCAAACACATAGGTCTTGTTCTCGGCCTTGCCGCCAGCCGGCACCAGCACCGGCGTCGTCTCGACGAAGCTGGTCTGGAACACGTTGATCGCACCCGAAGGCGTCGCCGAGAAGCGGGCGGCGATCGGCGCGCCCGGCACCGACAGCACGGCCGTCGCCCAGTACTTGTCGGTGATGCCGACCCAGCCGCCGGTGGTGCTGTCAACGTTCCTCTGCATTTCCTTTTCGTTGACGACGTCGTCGTACTTCAAGGACACGAGGTTGTTGGAGCCGAGCACCCCGAGAGGGCCCTCGTGCTGCACGAAGAAGTTCTGCACATGCGGCTTGCCCTGACGCACGATGCGCGAGAACGGGTAGAGCGCCACGTCGCCCGAGCCGGTGTTCTCGATCGACTGCGCCACGGTGAACAGGTAGTTGCTGTCGACGCTGAGGGTGCGGCGGAAGATCAGCCCGGCGCCGTTGTCCCATTTCAGGGTAACCGGCGTTTCGGTGGTGAGGGTCTGCGCATCGCCCTCGACGCTCCATACGCTGTTCTCGTCCGGCACCACCACGGGGGTACCGCCGGTGGCCGCCCGCCAGCCGGCATCGGCATAATAGCCACCCGGTGCACCCGACGGGATCAAGAGGGTAATAATCGGCGAGTTGGGGTCGACCGTCTCGGTGTACTGCTTGAGCTGCAGGTCGTCGAGCAGGGCGCCCCTGAGGTTGATCGAGCCCGAAAGCGACGGCGTATCGATCTTGACGCGCTGCGGCGACGCCGCGAGGGCAGCGGCGCGGTCGGCGAACACGCCGGTGGAGGTGGCCGAAGCAGCGGCCGCCGGTGTGGTGCCGTCGGCAGCGGGCGTCGCGAGGCTGGTATCGGTGGTCTGAGCCTGCTGCGCCTGCTCGGCGGCGGCGCGCCGCTGTGCCTGCTCCAGTTGCGGGCCGGCAATGAAGAACTGCCATCCGAACAGCACCACGACGCTGAGCACGATCGCAATGATCATGTTGCGGTTGTTTTCGGACTGCATCAGCTCTTCTTCTTCAGATGGACTTTGGAAATGGCGGCGGCCAGGTCGGTGACCAGTTGGCCGTACGGAATGCTCAGCGCC
>JAEUMC010000235.1 GCA_016793415.1 Devosia sp.
GCCGCGGCGGCAGGCGCTTCGGCGGCAGGATCGGCAGATTGGCTGCGTTGAGGCGTTCGCGGCTGCTCAGACCGGATTGCCTCAACGCAGCCGTCAGCAGTGCCCAAATCTCACCAGCCAGGGAGGGCCAACTGTTGGGCCTGCTTTTTCACGTCCTCATCGTAGAGCGCGGCCCCGTCGGCGGCCGAGCGGATGCCGGAGCCGACCTCGACGGTGATCTGCGGCAGGTTGGGACCTTTGACCGGGGAGAGGAACTCCAGCGCCGGTGCGGTCGCACCGTCGGTTTCGAAATAGGGCAGCAGGTCACTGACCACCGGCGGCACGTCGGCCGGGATGCTACAGCCCTTGACCAGGTACGGACCGGTCGCGCCGATCGCCGCGGTCTGGGCATCGCAGCCGGCAACGCTGGCGACGAACTCGACGAAGCGCTTGGCCTCGGCCAGATGTGGCGTGCCCGAATAGATGTAGAGGCCGTTCGGCATCCAGGTGGTGAGGCCGTTCCTCGTTGCGTCGTCGCCCGGCAGCGCAAAGAAGCCGACTTCATTGACCAGGTCGGGATAGGTGGTGGCGATCGAGCCGATGGTGATCGAGAGCATAGGATATTGTGCGCCCTCGCCCTCGGCCACCATGCGCAGGCCATCCTCGAAGGTGGCGGAAGCGAAATCCTCGTTCAGGTAGCCGGCCTTGAACACTTCCTCCTGCCGTTCAAACCCCTTGAGGGCCGGCGCGGTGGCGTATTTGGCCTCGTTCTTCGTGTAGCGCTCGGCGAAGTCCGGCTCCACCGCCTGCAGATTGTAGTAGTCGCCGAGCATGAAGAGCTGCGCCGTCCACGGCGTGCCGAAGGTCTGAATGACCGGCGTGACGCCGGCCGCCTTCAGCTTCGCGTTGTTGGCCATGAACTCGGCCCAGGTCTTGGGCACCGACAGGCCGAGCTTGTCGTAGAGCTTGCGGTTGTAGAGCACGCCGCCGCCGAAGGCGGTGCCGATCGGCACGCCGTAGACGCGCCCCGCCTCTGACACCACCGACTTGAATGAATCAAGAATCGTCGCCTGATACGGCTCATCGGTCAGATCGACGAAGCGCTCCTTGGGGTTGAGGGCGTGGAACAGCGAACCCGCGTTGTACCAGAGCAGGTCGGTCATATCCCCGGTGGAGAGACGGGTCTTGACCAGGTTGTCGCCGTCCCCGCCGGTGGGGATCAGTTCCACATCGATATTGATGTCGGGATTGGCCGCCTCGAACACCTCGATCAGCTTGTTGGCCGTCGCCACCTCGTTCGGGTTGTTGAAGTGACTCAAGGTCAGATTCACCGTCTGAGCCGAAGCCCATCCGGTTGCAAGGCTGGCCAGCGCCGCCAAGGCGGCGGCGCGAACATGGGTCCTCGTGCGTCGGTTCATTCCCGTTCCTCCCTCAGATCAAGCCCGCCGTTTCGCTGGGCTGTCGGCCAGAAGACCACGCCGGAGCGATGCGCGTCTTGCAGCATTCAGCCACAAAGCTTGAACGAACCCGCGAATTGAGCCCCGAGAAGGGACTTGTTGCGCTGAGCTGGGTAGAACTAGGCTCATTGAATGAATCCCGGATCGCCGCTCGCGGCGCACTACACCATCGAGCAATCGACAGTACAGCTGTCGGCCGGTCGTCCGGTGCGGGCGCAGGGGCTGGTGGTGACCGAGGACGTGCCGCCGCACGACCACGCCTATCATGAGATCTGCGTCGTCACGGCGGGCGGCGCGACACACCGGACAAGCAGCGGCCTCGCCCCGTTATCGCGGGGCGATGTGTTCATCGTGCCACCGGGCGAAGTGCACGCCATCGAGCGCATCGAGAGTCTCTCGGTCATCAACGCCTACTATCTCAGCGAGTGGCTGATGGGTGACCTTGGCCTGTTATGGACCGAACCCGGGGCTGTGCCGCTGTTCCTGTCGACGACGCTGATGCGCTCCCAGATCGTCGAGACCGTGCAGATGCGCCTGGATGCAGCCGACTTCGAGCTGGTGGTCGCGGAGCTGGCGCAGATCGAGGCCGAAGGGAATCGCCCTGCCCCATCGCCGCTGTTCCTGCGTTGCGCGCTGCAAAAGGCCGTTGCGACGATGGCCCGGACCTGGATGCGGCAAGACCCGACATCGGCCACCCTCACCTTCCGCCCTGAAGTCTGGACCGCGATGGAAGCGATGGAACGCGCTGCCGGTTCGGGCACCCCCTACTCGGTGGCGCGCAGCGCCCGGGCCGCCGGACTCTCCGTCGATCACTTCTCGGCGCTGTTCCGCTCCTCGACCGGCTATGGCCCGACGGACTTCTTCCAGCGGCGTCGCATCCACCGCTCGTGCGCGTTGCTGCTCAATCCGCGCCCCAGCATCACCGAGATCGCTGCAGAACTCGGCTATTCCGACGCCCCGCATTTCTGCCGGCTGTTCAAGCGCTACCAGGGCATGACACCATCGGAGTACCGGACCATCTACAATGTCTGAGCGGTCGCCAAGGCGCCGGCTTCGGCCAGCAGCCAGTCGATCATGGCCTCACGCAACGGGATCGCTTCAGCAGGATCGAACCGCCGGGGGTCGGGGCCGAAAATACCGAACAGCGGATGCGCCGGATCGTGC
>JAEUMC010000149.1 GCA_016793415.1 Devosia sp.
CCCATCGAGTAGCCGCACAGCTCGGTCTTTTCGATCTTGAGGTGATCGAGCAGGCCGGCGACGTCGGCGGCCATGTTCTCGTAGGTGATCGGGGTGTCGCGGTCGGTGGTGCGGCCGTGGCCCTGCAGCTCGACGGCGATCACCTGATGGTCTTTGGCCAGCGTCGGGATGATGGCGGCCCAGTTGTTCTCGATGTTCATGTAGGCGCCGTGCAGCAGCACGATCGGCTGACCTTCGCCATGCACCTCATAGTACATGTCGAGGCCGTTGATCTCTATGGTTTCGGCCTGGGCAAAGCCGACAAAGCCGAGGGCAAAGGCGGCGGCAAGAAGGGCGGTCTTCATGGTGGTCTCTCCTGTTGTCGTCGGCGCGTCCCTCGCGCCTTCTGACTTCACGACGAGCGGTGAAAACGGGAATCGACAGGGGCGACGAAAAAACTTTCGCGGCGGTTCACAGGTTCCAATCGGGGGCCAACCGCGTGCTAGGGTCCGGCCATGTTCGAGCACTTCGTCACGGCGCAGAACCCCGTCTATGCCGCGGTGCTGGCCGAGCTTCGCGCCGGGCACAAGCAGACGCACTGGATGTGGTTCATCTTCCCGCAGTTGACGGAGCTGGGCCGCAGCGCGACGGCGCTCCGCTTCGGGATTGCCGATCTCGAGGAAGCGCGGGCCTATCTGGTGCATCCCGTGCTGGGGGCGCGGCTGATCGAATGTACGGAGATCGTCGGCGCGGTGAGCGGCAGGTCGGCGCACGCGATCTTCGGCTCGCCCGATGACCTGAAGCTCCGCTCGTCGATGACGCTGTTCGCGCATGCGGCAGCGGACGCGGCGCCGTTCCGCCGGGTGCTGGAGCGGTATTATGACGGGGTCGAGGATGCGGCGACGGTGGGGATCATTCGTCAGTAAGCCACTGCGACACGATCCAAACTCGATGTGCTCCCCTCCCCCTTGAGGGGAGGGGTGGGGGGCGGGGGTCCATCGGCGATCACCGCACAACCCCCACCCTCAATCCCTCCCCTCAAGGGGGAGGGAGGGTCACCGCCAGTGCCCCCTACCCCTCAGCCTCCAGCGCGGCGATCAGTTCGATTTCGCTTTCGTAGTTGCCGAGTTCGGCGAGCGCCGTTTCCAGCATGGCGACGCGGCGCTTGATGGTGCGGTGCTGTTCGGCCTTCGTGGCGACCTGGGCGTCGAGCCGTTCGGCGAAGAGGTTGCGGTCGTCGTCGGTGCGGCGGATGCGGGCGCGCAGCGTCTGCAACGCGCCGATCTCGGTGTCGGTGCGCGCGAGGGAAACGCGGGCATCGGCGAGGCCGGTCTGCACGGCGGCCGACATCTGGGCGATGAAATCGACGTTCTCGAGCTTCAGCCGGGTGGCAATGGCGGTTTCGACCGCCGCATCGAACATGTCGGCAAGGATCGCCGCCACCTCGCGGCGATAGCTGGTCACCGCCTCGTCATCGATGATGCCGGTCTCGTCGAACAGGCGGCGCGAGTCGGGATCGGAGAGCAGGCCAAAGGCGCGCACCACCAGCACGAAATGCTCGGGGTCGCCGCCCCGGTCGGGGTGGGCGACCTGCACCTTGCGGCGGTAGGCCTGCTTGATGTCGGCGTGGCGCGCGGCTTTGCCGACGCCCAGCACGTCATAGGGATCGAATGCAGTCATCGCCTGGCTCATAGCAGGTCGTCGGCATTGGTTGAAGCCAAGGGTAGCGGCGGGGAGGAAATCTGCCTATATCCCCCGATATGTCTCCCACCGTTCCGACTGCTCCGCTCCGTCCGTTCTCCGCCATTGTCTTCGATATGGATGGCACGCTCCTTGATACCGAGATGGTGTTCAAGCAGATCGTCTGGGATGTGAGCACGGAACTCGGCTTCGAGATGACCGAAGCGGTGCACCACGCCATGGTCGGCTCCAGCCACGAGACCACCAACCGGCTGCTGGTCGAAGCCTATGGGGTGAGCTTCCCCTACACGATCTTCGACGAGAAGTGCCGGGTGCTGATGAAGGCGAAGATGCACGAGGCGGTACCGGTAAAGACCGGCGTGCATGAGCTGCTCGCCGAACTCAACGCGCGGCGCATTCCGGCGGCAGTCGCCACCTCGTCGCGCTCGGCGCACGCGCTGGGGCACCTGGGCGGCGCCGGGATCCTCTCGAAGTTCGAAACGGTGGTGACGCGCGACGACGTGGTCAACCCCAAGCCGCACCCCGAGCCCTACCTGATGGCGGCCAAGCGGCTGGGGATCGATCCGAGCCTCTGCATCGCGGTCGAAGATTCCCATACCGGGGTGCGTGCGGCGCACGCCGCGGGGCTGCAGACCATCATGGTGCCCGATATCGTCGCCCCCTCGGACGAGATCAGCGCGCTCTGCGTTGCGGTGATGCGCAGTCTTCACGACCTGAGGACTGCGGCGTTCGCCAAGGCCTGACCGGGCCACCAATCTTACTGGAATCGATACGTTAATTCACGCCCTCCGAGGGGGCGTGGAAACTGTGTCGTTCGGGCAACGATTCGGATCGATTAACTTTTATCGATTGCCTAAACACCCCCTTACCCATCTCCAAATCTCAGGAAAATCAGGGCTTTCGCCCTGGTGCCGGACCCGTTAACCTCAAATTAGGAACCTAACATTCATGGTTAAGTAACTGTAAATTCTGGGTTCCATCGGTACCCAAGCTCGGCTAGGTTCCGGGTCAGGGTAACTAGACAACTGGGGCTGCCTCGGGGGCGGCACGGGGGAAGGTAGGCGGATTGCGAGCAGGGTCGATCGCACCAGTGATGCGTGTTTTCACGCATGCCCTCGCGTTCGCCGCAGCAGCACTTGTGCTGCTGGTCACGTTTGCTCCGTCCTCCGCTGAAGAACTCGTCAACGAGACCGTGGTTCCCACCGCCATCACCCAGACGGTGGCGATGAAGCGCGAGCAGTTCCACACCAGCACCCAGCCGCAGCTGACCAACGCGTTGCTGCAGGCCTATGTGGATCGCCGCCAGCAGCTCGACAATTTCGAAGGTTTTGACGTTCCGGCCCCGAAGGCGGAACTCACCGAGGCGGTGCTGATGGGCTATATCGCCAAGCGCCAGAACCAGGCCCTCGACGCCATCGAGAGCGTCGATATCTCCGACAAGCCGGCGCTGACCTCGGCCGTGCTCTCCAGCTATGTGAAGGCCGATTTCGTGCCGACCACCAAGCGGGTGAAGCTGGCGGAAGGCGAAAAGCTCTGCCTCGCCCAGGCCATCTATCACGAGGCGCGCGGCGAAAGCCGCGAGGGCCAGCTGGCCGTCGCCAACGTCATCATCAACCGGGCGATGAGCAAGAAGTATCCCTCGACCATTTGCGGCGTGGTGTTCCAGAACGCCGACAAGGGTCGCTACAAGTGCCAGTTCACTTTCGCCTGCGACGGCCGCTCCGACATGGGGCGCGAACGCACGGCGTGGAACCGCTCGATCAAGCTGGCCGAAGACGCGTTCTATGAGTTCCAGCGCGGCGAGCGCCCGGGTGTGGTGCCGAACTCGGTATTGTTCTACCACACCACGGCAGTGGCGCCGAAATGGTCCCACACCTTCAACCGCGTCGCCGCCATCGGCTCGCACGTCTTCTACTCGACGAACTGAGACCTGGCAGTTTCTGGATGAATGGGCCCTGAACGGGGCCTTTTTCATTTTTGGGGGGTTGCTCAAGATGAGCCCACCGTGCCCTCCAGCATCCCCTCTCTTGCGATTTCTAAGGCTTAGCGAAGGGCTAAGCCCAAGAAATCGCTTTCTCCCCCGCAAGGGGGGAGATGATCGGTGGCCAGCATTCGCACCGGAGCATCAGTCGGGTCTCTCCCCCTTGGCGGGGGAGAATGCGAAAACTTGGGCTTAGCGCAGCTAAGTCCTTAGTTTTCGCCAGAGAGGGGGCCGTGGGGAGCCACAAACCCTCCCAAACAACAATCCCCGTTCACGCGGGGACTGTCACACTCAAAGATGACGCCGCCGCCCTACTCCGCCGCGGCCTGCACCGGCTCGAACTTGCGGTAATTCACCGCGAACAGGTCCTGCAGCTTTGCCGCGGCCGCATCATAGGCCGCGACGTCGGCCCAGTTGGCGCGGGGGTCGAGCGCTCGGGGCGGAACGCCGTCGACGCGCAAGGGAACCTGCATGCCGAACAGCGGTTCGGTGCGCAGCTCGGCGCGTTCGAGTTCGCCCGACAACGCCGCATCGAGCAGGCGGCGGGTGGTGGCGATGTCGATGCGCTTGCCGACCCCGTAGCCGCCGCCGGTCCAGCCGGTGTTGAGCAGGTAAATGCGGGCGCCCGTTGCCTCGAGCCGTTGCTCGAGCAGCCGGCCATAGACGGTGGGGTGGAGCGGCATGAACGGCGCGCCGAAGCAGGCCGAGAAGGTGGCGACCGGCTCGGTGACGCCGCGCTCGGTGCCGGCGACCTTGGCGGTGTAGCCCGAAAGGAAGTGGAACACCGCCTGCTCGGGGGTGAGCTTGGAGATCGGCGGCAGCACGCCGAAGGCATCGGCGGTGAGGAACACCACGGTGCGGGGCTTGCCGCCGACGCCACCCGGCGCCACGGCGAGAAGGGTTTCCAGCGGATAGGCGGCGCGGGTGTTTTCGGTGAGCGAGATATCGTCGTAGAGCGGCACCAGCCGCTCATCGAGCTTCAGGTTCTCGAGCACGGTGCCGAAGCGCTGAGTTGCCATGTGGATCTGCGGCTCGGCCGTCGGGCTGAGCTTCACCGTCTTGGCATAACAACCACCCTCGAGGTTGAACACGCCATCGGCGGTCCAGCCATGCTCGTCGTCGCCGATCAACAGGCGCTCCGGGTCGTTCGACAGCGTGGTCTTGCCGGTGCCCGAGAGGCCGAAGAACAGGGCTACGTCGCCGTCGCGGCCGATATTGGCCGAGCAGTGCATCGGCATGGTGCCGGCGAACGGGGCGTGGAAGTTGAACAGCGAGAACACTGATTTCTTGATCTCGCCGGCATAGGCGGTGCCGGCGATCAGCACCAGTTTCCGCGCCATGTCGAGCGCGATCACCGTGCCGCTGCGACTGCCGTGGCGGGCAGGATCGGCGGTGAAGCTCGGGAGGTGGAGGATGGTGACATCGGTAGCGCTGCCGACCGTTTCGGGACGGATCAAGAGGTTCCGGATGAACAGGGCGTGCCAGGCCGTCTCGGTGATGACGCTGACCCGCATTTGCTGCCGCTCGTCGGCGCCGGCCAGCAGATGCTGGCCGTGCAGGGTGCGCGCCGCGGTGGCGGCGACCATGTCGGCGAGCAGGGTCTCGAACTGCTCGGGCGCCATCGGCTGGTTGTTGTCCCACCAGACCTGATGCTCGGTCGCCGCGTCGCGGACGATGAACTTGTCCTTGACCGAGCGGCCGGTGAACACCCCGGTAGTGACCGCCAGCGCCCCCCCGGCGGCGAGCCTGCCCTCGCCCTCGGCGAGTGCCGTTTCCACCAGGGTGGGGGGCAACTCGTCCCAGCGGACATGGGCCAGGGCCCCGATCCGGGTCGCGAGTTCTGTGTGAATCTGGTCGTCGATACGCAGTGCCATGGCCGTTACCCTCGGTCTGGAATGACCATGAGTTACGGCCGCCTGAGCCCCGCCGCCCATCGGGAAATCCGGCTTAAGACGGAAGTCCTGCGACTTCGGTTGAGTGCGGCATGCTGGCAATCATTGGCCCCACGCCTTATTTATGCGCAATTGTGGCAGTCAATGCTCGCCACAATTGGTGGCGCGATGCTTGAATCGCGCTAACCAGATCCGGATGAAAGGGAGCTCAATGCCCAAGATCGCACTGGTGGACGACGACCGCAATATTCTGACTTCGGTGTCGCTGACGCTCGAAGCCGAGGGCTATCAGGTCGCCACCTATACCGATGGGGCTTCGGGCCTGGAAGGACTGACCGCCGACCGGCCGGATCTCGCCATCCTCGATATCAAGATGCCCCGCATGGACGGCATGGAACTGCTGCGCCGGCTGCGCCAGAAATCCGATGTGCCGGTGATCTTCCTCACTTCGAAGGACGAGGAAATCGACGAGCTGTTCGGGCTGAAGATGGGCGCCGACGATTTCATCACCAAGCCGTTCAGCCAGCGCCTCCTGGTCGAGCGAGTGAAATCGGTGCTCCGCCGCGCCGCGCCGCGCGATCCAGCCGCCCTTGCCGGCACGGCCGGCGTCGAGGCGGCGCCGAGCAAG
>JAEUMC010000163.1 GCA_016793415.1 Devosia sp.
GAGCACATAGTCCCCGATCCGGTCGCCCGGCACCTTCTGGAAGGTCTGCAGGCGCGAGTTCATCGCCACGATCGGCTGGCCGACGGCGAAGGTGGTGAAATCGAGAATGTGGATGCCGATATCGCCGACCGTACCGTTCGAGCCGTGGCCCTTCGAAAGCCGCCACAGCCAGGTGCCGGCGAGGTTTTCCGCATCGTTGAAATCGCGCAGCGCCAGCCAGTGCTGCAGGTAGCTCGCCTCGATATGCTTGACCTCGCCGATGGCGCCCGAAGCGACGATCTCGCGCGCCTTATGGAGCTCGGCGACGTTGCGGTAGGTGAGGTTTACCATGTTGATCAGGCCGGCCTGCTCGGCCGCCTCGACCATTTCCATGGCCAGCCCGTAATTGGGCGCCAGCGGCTTCTCGCAGAACACGTGCTTGCCGGCATCAAGCACTTTCAGCGTTGTCGGGTGATGGATCGAATCCGGCGTGATGTTGTCCACCGCGTCGAAATCGCCCCATGCCAGCGCGTCGTCGAGCGACGAAAACCGGTTGGCGATGCCGTAGGTGTCGCAGAAGGTCGCGAGGTTCTCGGGTATGGTGTCGACGGCGCCCACCATCTCAACCCCTTCGATGGTCTGGAAGGCCTTGGCATGGCTGTTGGCCATCCGGCCGGTACCGAGAATGAGGAGCCGCATAGGTAATATCGATTGCTGGTGTCGGAACGGGATGAGGGCCGCCTCGAAGGCGGCCCCCAGTTTATTCAGTCATCCATCACTTGGGGTGATGCGTCAGCTTGGCGCCGCGCTCGACGATGTGTTCGATCGCCTTGTCCACCGGGGTGTTCGGTGCCTTGAGCAGATGAGCGTGGTTCTCGGGGTTGTAGGCCCAGTTCACCGCGTTGCGCAGCACCTTGCCGACATTGGCGTCGTGATAGGTCGGATAGGTTTCGTGGCCCGGCCGGAAGTAGAAGATGTTGCCGGCGCCGCGGCGATAGGTGAGGCCCGAACGGAACACTTCGCCGCCCTGGAACCACGAGACGAACACCGTCTCGAGCGGCTCGGGCACCGAGAAGGGCTCGCCGTACATCTCTTCGTTCTCGAGCTCGAAATAGGGGCCGAGACCCTTGGCGATCGGGTGACCGGGGTTCACCACCCAGATGCGCTCGCGCTCGCCGGCTTCGCGCCAGTGCAGGTTCGCCGGCGTGCCCATCAGGCGCTTGAACACCTTGGAGTGGTGGCCGGAGTGGAGCACGATCAGCCCCATGCCTTCCCACACGCGCTGCACCACGCGCTCGACGATCTCGTCCTTTACCTCGCCATGCGCCGCATGGCCCCACCACACCAGGACGTCGGTGTTGGCGAGCTTTTCGACCGTCATGCCGTGCTCGGGATCCTGCAGGGTCACGGTGGACGGGACGAGGTTCTTGTCCTCGCCGATCAGCGCGGCGATCTGGCCGTGCATACCCTTGGGGTAGTTCTCGGCCACGGCCTTGTTCTTCTGCTCGTGGACATTCTCACCCCAGACGGTGACGCGGATCGGCATGGCGGGTCTCCTTGGTAATCGTGGAAAGGGCCGGATAACGGCTCCGGCCCCAAGTTCAGAAACTGTTTTGGTTTTGTCGCGCCCTCGCGGCGGAAAAGGCTGCAACTTTTCCTGAAGGCGCTCCGGTCCTCAAAGCGGTTTGATCGTCGGCGGGATTCACTGCATTGCGGGCCTGCAATTGGCAAGCAAGTGCGGCGAAAATCGAACGAGGCGCAGCGAAAATCGCGGCGCCTGCGATAATTTTGTCAGTTCTTGAGCGGCTTGCCCGCCTTGTCGAAACGGTAGATCTTGCCGGGGATCGGCGCGATCGAGATCGCGGCATCCGGCTGATGCATATGGGTGCCTTCCTGCCGCACGATGATCGGCTCGCCGCCCGCCCCGATATCGACATAGACATAGCTGTCCGAGCCGAGGCTTTCGGAGTGCACGACCTTGCCCTTCCAGGCGCCGTCGCGCTCGGCGATCTCGATATGCTCGGAGCGCACGCCAATGGTGTTGGCGCCGAACTTCGAAGCGATCTCGCCGTTGAGGAAGTTCATCTTGGGCGACCCGATGAAGCCGGCGACGAACAGCGATTGCGGGTTCTCGTAGAGTTCGAGCGGCGTGCCTACCTGCTCCACCAGCCCGTCACGCAACACGCAGATGCGGTCGGCGAGCGTCATCGCCTCGACCTGGTCGTGCGTCACGTAGATCATGGTCGAGCTGTTCATCTGATGATGAAGCTTGGCGATCTCGAGCCGGGTGGCGACACGCAGCGCCGCGTCGAGGTTCGAGAGCGGCTCGTCGAACAGGAACACTTTTGGGTCGCGCACGATGGCGCGGCCGATGGCGACGCGCTGGCGCTGCCCGCCCGAGAGCTGCTTGGGCAGGCGGCCCAGATACGGGGTGATCTGCAGGAGCTCGGCCGCCTTCTCCACCCGCTCCCTGATCGCTTCCTTGCTCGACTTGGCCAGCTCCATGCCGAACGCCATGTTCTCGTACACCGTCATGTGCGGGTAGAGCGCGTAGGACTGGAACACCATGGCGATGCCGCGCTTGCTCGGCGCCAGTGCGTTCACCAGCGTGCCGTCGAAGGTCATCTCGCCCGAGGTGATGTCCTCGAGGCCGGCCATCAGGCGGAGCAGCGTGGACTTGCCGCAGCCGGACGGTCCGACGAAGACCATGAACTCGCCCGAGAAGATCTCGAGATCGACGCCCTTGATCACATCGACGAGGCCGAAGGACTTCTTGATGTTCTTGAGTTCGATATGCGCCATGGAATTAGCCCTTTACGCCGCCGGCGGTCAGGCCGGAAATGATCTTGCGCTGGAAGACGAGGACGAGGATCACCAGCGGTACGGTGACGATCACCGATGCCGCCATGATCGCGCCCCACGGGATTTCGTGCTGCGTGCCGCCCGACAGCAGCGCAATGGCCACCGGCACGGTGCGGGTCGCGTTGGACGAGGTGAAGGTCAGGGCGAACAGGAACTCGTTCCACGCCCCGATGAAGGCGAGCAGGCCCGTCGTCACCAGTGCCGGCCACATCAGCGGCATGAACACCCGGGTGATGATGATCCACGGGGTCGCGCCATCGACGATGGCCGCCTCC
>JAEUMC010000172.1 GCA_016793415.1 Devosia sp.
GGCACTGGCTTCGTCATTGGGCTTCCTGCGTCCGGGGTTGGTCACGCGCCTGCTGAAGATGAGCACTTTGGCCGGAACCTTCAATAACGCCACCCGGCTTCCGTTCAGAGATTGCAGCGGTGCGATCCGACCCGGATCGAACTGGATGCAACGGAGATTTGCCATGAAGCCAAGACTTAGCGTGATCACCATCGGTGTCGACGATCTGGACGTGTCGCTCAGGTTCTTTCGCGACGGCCTGGGACTGCCGACCGAAGGCATCATCGGCCAGCAATTCGAGCATGGCTCGGTGGCGTTCTTCGATCTCCAGCACGGCGTCAAACTGGCGCTGTACCCCCGCGCGAGCATCGCCCATGACGCCGAGGTCGAGCAGACCTCCCCAAGCCCGACCGAGCTTACGCTCGGCCACAATGTCGGCAGCGCCGCGGAGGTCGATGCCGTCATGAGCCAGGCCGTCGCGGCTGGCGCTCGTCTGGTCAAGCCGGCTCAGAAGACCTTCTGGGGCGGCTATGCCGGCTACTTCCAGGACCCCGACGGGCATCTCTGGGAGGTGGTCTACAACACGGCGTTCCTCCCCGAGGACTGAACGAACGCGTCAATCATCGTCAGTCAAAAAGGGCTCGTCATCGTGACCATCCTCATCACCGGCGCGACCGGCAAGATCGCGCAACACGTCATCATCTCGCTGCTCGGCGACGGGCATCCCGTCCGCGCCATGGTTCGTTCTGGGGCGCAGGAACCCCGGCTTCGCCGGCAGGGCGCCGAAACCGTCATCGCCAGCTTCGAAGACCCGGACTCGCTTGGGGCTGCAGCCAAGGGCGCCGAGACCCTGCTGCTGCTCACGCCGCCACACCAGCACGCCGCCGCCTGGGCCAGCGCCGCGATCGCGGCGGCAAAACAGGCCGGCATCAGGCGCATCGTGCGCATCTCGGCCATTCTGGCGGGGAGCGACGGACCGTCGGACAATAACCGCCAGCACGGCCGGACCGACGATGAGTTGCGCCACGCCGGTATCGCCAGCGTCATCCTGAGACCGCACTTCTTCATGCAGAACCTGCTCGCAGACGTAGCGTCGCTGCGCTCGGACGGGGTCATCTACGCCGCTGCCGGCGACGCCAGGCTCGGCATGATCGACACGCGCGACATTGCCGATGTCGCCACGAAGGCGCTGCTCGATCCCTCCTGGGACGGCAACACCTATGATCTCACCGGCCCGGACTCGATCTCGTTCCATGACATCGCGCGTCAGTTGTCCGAGCTGGTCGGGCGTGAGATCCGCTACGTGCCGATGTCGCCCGATCGCCTCGCCCAGAGCATCCGCGACGTCGGCCTCGACGAGTGGTACGCCCAGGGCTACCACGACTACCTGCGCGCCTACTCCGAGGGCTGGGGAGACTTCACCACCGACGCCGTCGCAGCGATTTCCGGCAAGCCGGCCAGGTCGTTCAAGGCGTTCGCGAGCGATGTGCTCGTTCGGGCCCTCTCGCCAAGTCCGTAGTCCGCGTCAGGGGGCGCGGTAAGTCACCGCGCCCTCGCCAGCCTTGCCTGCCAAGCCCGGCTGCGGCGCCGCGCCGTGCCGGCCTAATAGGTCAATTCGGTGAACCGCGCCGCGCGGCCGTCATCGAGCAGCAGCCGGCCAACCAGCGGCTCGCCCACACCGGTAATCAGCTTGATCGCTTCCATCGCCATCAGCGTGCCGATGACGCCGGTGACCGCGCCGATCACCCCGACCACTTCGCAGGAGGGGAGGTCCGCCTCATCCGGGGTATCCGGGTAGAGGTCGCGGAACTGCTTGCCACCGGGCAGGAACACCGTCACCTGGCCGTCGAACATCGAAACGGCCCCTGAGACCAGCGGCAGTCTTGCGGCCTCGGCGGCTTCGGCGACGATCTGGCGGGTGCCGAAATTGTCGGTACCGTCGATCACCATGTCGTAGCCGGCGAGGAGCCGCGTCGCGTTCTCCGAGCTGATGCGCTCGATATGCGGGACATACTCGACATGCGCATTGAGCCCGGCCACGAACGCCCCGGCGCTCTCCGCCTTGGGCGTGCCGATGCCGATGCTCTGGTGGATCATTTGGCGCTGCAGGTTCGAGAGCGACACCGTGTCGTGGTCGACCACCCCGAGCGTGCCGACCCCGGCCGCAGCGAGGTAGGCGATCAACGGGCTGCCAAGCCCGCCGGCGCCGATCACCAGCACGCGCGCCGATTTGAGCTTCTGCTGGCCGTCGCCACCCACCCCGCGCAGCACGATGTGGCGGGCATAGCGCCTGATCTCTTCGGGGCTGAGCGTCGCGGTCACTTCACCTCCGGAACCGGCACGGCGATGAAGCGGCGATCCGGGCCTTCGAAGCCCTGTGAGAACACCGAAATGATGGCAACCGGCGTGCGCTGGTTCCACGACCAGTTGACCGGCGCAACGATGCCGAACGGCCGGTAGGCGACCGTACAGTTGCGCGAGGCGGGGACCGACTTGTCGCGGTGGAGCTCAGTGCTCTTTCCGTCTGCCTCCAGGGTCAGCGCGAAACCCACCGGCGGCGGAAAGCCGAAGCTCTCGACGCACGGAACGGTCGAGGTCGACTCGAAGCTTTCGATCGTCAACGTCACCGGATTGGGCGGCGCATCCATGCCGAAACCGCGGGCGCCGAAGGTGATGCTCGCACCGTCATGGCCGACTTCGCCGTCGCCATTCAGCGCCTCGATCACTGCTGGTTCGGTGATTGCAAGCTTGGCAATCGCAGCGGCGGCGGCTTCGGCCGACTTGGCGCGCACTGTTGCGAGGCCAGGCTGCTCGTCCTCGAGCAGGACCCGGAACGGCGAGCCGCCGGCCCATTTGTCCTCGGCGACATCGAGGATGAAGATGTTGGAATAGGGAAAGCCCGAGCCGTCCTGGACGCCGAACTCCTCATAGGCGAGGTAGCGACCGTCGGCGGAAAAGCCGAGCGCCGCGAAATTGGCGGCATCGCCGGCAAAGGCCGGCACGGCCACGAGGGCCAGAAGACTAGCGGCCAGTCGAACCGAAACCGCCTGCACCACGCTCTGTCGCATCGAGGGTCTCCCTCAGTTCGAAATCTATGCCCGAAACCGGCGCCACCACCATCTGGGCGATGCGGTCGCCACGCTGGATGGTGAATGCGGCGTCGCCGTGATTGATCAGGATCACCTTGATCTCACCGCGATAGTCGGCATCGATGGTGCCGGGGGTATTGAGCACGGTGACCCCATGCTTGGCCGCGAGGCCGGAACGGGGCCGCACCTGCGCCTCATAACCGGCGGGCAGCGCAATCGCCATGCCCGTCGGCACCAGGGCCCGCTTGCCCGCCTCGATCGTCATGGTCTCGGAAGCGCCGAGCGCGGCGAGGAGATCCACCCCTGCCGCGCCCGTGCTCTGTTGCCGCGGGGCCTCGAGGCCCCGGCCGTGATCGAGCCAGATGAAGTCGACTTTGACCCGATCCGCCATGGTCAGCGGGTATCGACGACGGCGAAGAACTCTTCGGGCAGGTTGGCCGTGCCGTCGAGCAGTTCGGTGAAGTTCAGCACCACCTCGGCAGCGTTGTCGCCCACCTTGGTCATGTTGGTCTCGGTGATGCGCTTGCCCTTGACGCGGAGTGTGGCGGTGTGACCCTCGAAATAGGTCTTCATCATCGCCTTGGTCTGCGCATCCTGCTCGCCGCCGGCGCCTTCGCTGATCTGGCTGGTCATCTCGTTGGTCTTGAACGCCACGCGCACCACGCCCGGGCTGACCACGGTGATGCTGCTGTCGGAGCTCGGGCCGTCGCCGTCGGCGGTCAGCGTCGTCAGATCGCCTTCCTTGACCGACGTACAGGTGCCGCTGCCGTCCGCATTCTCGGTCAGCACGTCGCCTTCTTCCTTGCAGAACGCATCGGACGAATCGGCGCCTTCGCCGCCGGCCTCGGCCATCTGCTTGATCATCGGGAAGAACTCGGGGCCTACCGTCATGACCATGGTGGTCTTGCCGGTGGTTTCGCTCAACACGTCGATTTCGGCCGAAACGTCCATGCAGCCGGCGAGCCCGGCGCTCAGCAGCAGGATGCCGGCCAGCCGGGAAACAGTCTTCAGGGTCATGAAATTCTCCTCAACATCGCCCGCCGCATTGCCCCCGTTGTAGGAGCCGGTCCCAAGCGCCGCAAGCTGATGCCGCCTCGGTATTGCCCCAGTGATGAACGCTTGATGAACCGGCGTTCAGATGCCGTCAGAGGCCGAGCAGGCGCCACAGCGCCACCAGCAGCACCGCCGCGGCGAGCCAGAATCCTGCCACCAGCATGAAGCGGTTGAACGTGCGGTCGGGCGAGTGCTTGTCGCGCTCATAGTCGTCGAGCGCCGTTTCCGCCTTGCTGACAATGGCCGGCAGCCGGCCAAGCGTCACCACCACGGTGTCGAAATGGTCCTTCAGTTCCTCGAGCCGGCCAAGCGGCCCGGCCGAGCGGCGCACCCAGTCGCCGACGATCGGCTCGGAAATGGTCCAGATGTCGAGCTCGGGATCGAGCGCCCGCGCCACCCCTTCCACCAGCACCATGGATTTCTGCAGGAGGATCAGCTCCGGCCGGGTCTGCATCTCGAACAGCTCGGTGGTGGCGAACAGCTGGCCCAGCACCTTGGCCATCGAGATGTCGGAGACCCGCCGGCCATGCTGTGGCTCGCCGATGGCGCGCAAGGCCAGCGCGAACTCGTCGATCGACTGGGTGCGCGGCACATAGCCAATCTCGAAATGCCGTTCGGCGATCAGCCGGTAGTTACGAGTGATGAAGCCGTAGAGGATGTCGGCGAGAAAACGCCGTTCGCGGCGGGTGATGCGGCCCATGATGCCGAAATCGACAGCGACGATGTTCTGCGTTTTCGGGTCGGCGAACAGGTTCCCCGGATGCAGGTCGGCATGGAAGAAGCCGTCGCGCACGGTGTGGCGGAGGAAGGCCTGCAACAGGTTCTTGGCCAGGGCCTTGCGATCCACGCCGGCAGCATCGAGCGCCGCATTGTCGCGGATCGGGATGCCGTCGACCCAGGTCGTGGTGAGCACCGTGTCGGAGGTGAAGTCCCACATCACCTTGGGGATGACGAAGCCGGTATCGTCCTTGATGTTCTCGTAGAATTCAGAGATCGCCGCCGCCTCGAGCCTCAGGTCGAGCTCGATGCGGGCCGAGCGGTCGAGCGTTGCCACCACGTCGACCGGCCGCAGTCGCTTCAGCTTGGGCACCAGCGCTTCGGCGAGCCTGGCGCCGGCATACTGGCTCTCGATGTCGGCGCGGAAGCGCTCGCGGATGCCGGGACGCAGGATCTTCACCGCCACCGTGCGGCGGCCATCCTCGTCGGTGAGGGTGGCCTTGTGCACCTGGGCGATCGAGGCCGCGGCCACCGGAGGCGAGAAGTCGGTGAACTCTTCTGCCCGCGCGCCGAGCGCCTCGGCGAGCAGGCCGGGAACGAGCTGGTCGTCGAACGGCTCCATCTTGTCCGGCAGTACCGCGAGGTCCGCGGCCACCTCGTCGCCGACGATGTCGGGGCGGGTGGCCAGCGTCTGGCCGAGCTTCACATAAGTGGGACCGAGCCGGTTGAGCGCCCGGGTCAGCCGCTCGACGCGGCCCGAACGTTTCACCTCGCCGCGTTCGAACAGCCGGCCGAAGCGCACGCCGGCCCGCATCACCGGCGGCAGGGCGGCGTTGTCGGCGATCGACAGGGCGCCTTCGCGCGCCAAAACGAAGCCGGCCCGGGCCAGGCGAAGATAGGCAGCGAGCCCCATGGCGTCAGAGCTTCCAGGCTGCGTGCAGCGCCGCGATGTTGCCGGTGAACGGCGTATGGGTCACCCGCTTGAACCCGGCATCGGCGATCAGCTTGGAGAAGTGCTCTGGGGTGGGGAACTTGCGGATCGATTCCACCAGGTACTGGTAGGGCTGTGCGTCGCCGGTGACGACGCGACCGATCGGCGGGATCACCCGGTCGGAGAAGGCTTTGTAGACCTCGGACAGCACCGGGGTATCGACCTGGCTGAACTCGAGGCAGAGGAAGCGCCCGCCGCGCTTCAGCACGCGATGCGCTTCCTTGAGCGCCAGGGGGATGCGCGGCACGTTCCGGATGCCGAAGGCGATGGTGTAGGCGTCAAAGCTCTCGTCCGCGAACGGCAGCTCTTCGGCATTGGCCTCGACGAACTTCACCTGCGCCGGGAAGCGCCACTTGTGCGAGCGCTCCTCGCCGACCCGCAGCATGTCGGTATTGATGTCGGAGACGGTGACTTCGGCATAGCCGACCGAAGCGTTGACGATGCGCTCGGCGATGTCGCCGGTACCGCCGGCCATATCGAGCACGCGATAGGGCACCTGTCCCTGTTTGGGCGGTGCCAATCTCGCCACCATGGCGTCTTTCCAGACCCGGTGCACGCCGCCGCTCATCAGGTCGTTCATCAGGTCGTAGCGATCGGCGACGCGGTGGAACACGTCGTTGACGAGGCCCTGCTTGTCGTCGAGGGCGACCGTCCGTTCGCCGAAATGCGTGGTCTCGCCCATGCTCTGTCTCCGGATTGGCGGCGTTATAGCGGATGGGACCATGGCTTGCCATGCGGGAAACGGGCGCATGCTAAACCCTGACAGAACGGTGGGCTTGTTACCGGCGCGCCCTCTGGTCACATAGCGGCAGTAACCGGAACGAGGAAACGATGCCCGAACTGCCAGAGGTCGAAACCGTCCGTCGCGGGCTCGAGCCCTATGTGACGGGGGCCCACATCGACAAGGTGACGCTCAACCGCAAGGATCTGCGCTTCCCGTTTCCGGAAGGGTTCAAGGGAGCACTCGAAGGCGCGACCATCGAGAGCACCGGGCGGCGGGCCAAGTACCTGTTGTTCCGGCTCTCGACCGGCAAGACCTGGCTCAGCCATCTCGGCATGACCGGCGCCTATCGCTTCGAGGATTTCAAGTTCAAGGAGCCGTCGCGCTATTACGAGCCCGACGAGGATCGCAAGCACGACCACCTGGTGCTGCAGCTGACCCACCCGGAGCACGGGCCGATGAAGCTCATCTATAACGATGCCCGCCGTTTCGGCTTCGTCGATCTCTATGAGCACGAGGCCGACAGTCCCTATCTCGAAGGGCTGGGGCCCGAGCCGCTCTCCAACGCCTTCAACGCCGCCGAGATGGCCGAACGCTTTGCCGGCAAGAAGGCGCCGATGAAGGCGGCGTTGCTCGACCAGCGCGTGGTGGCGGGCCTGGGCAATATCTATGTCAGCGAGGCGCTGCATCGCGCCCATATCC
>JAEUMC010000186.1 GCA_016793415.1 Devosia sp.
CTTCTTGCCGGTCGCGTGCGCCGCGGCGAAGAAATCCTCGACGCGGCTCCAGCGCGCCTTGGGCAGCACCGGGAAATCCCTCAGCTGCATCTCGCGTGTCACATATTCCGGCGTCACGCCGCCGCCGCCGTCGCCATAGCCCACTGCCAGCAGCGAGGTCTGGTGCTGCGGCTTCTGCATGAAGTTGCGCCAGGTTTTGAGGATGCTGAGCGGGTTCACCGCGCCGTTGTAGCCGTGCCAGGGGTTGTTGAAAGTGTGGGTCAGTACCCGCGAGCCATCGATCCCCTCCCACCAGAACAGGTCGGCCGGGATGGTGTTGGTGTCGTTCCAGTTCACCTTGATGGTGAAGAACGAGTCGATACCGCCTTGTTTCAACAGCTGCGGCAGCCCGCCTGAAAAGCCGAAGCAGTCGGGCAGCCAGCACACCCGGTGCCGCACCCCGAACTTCTGCTGGAAGTAGCGCTGGCCGTAGAGGATCTGCCGCGTCAGGCTTTCGCCGGTGGGCATGTTGGTGTCGGGTTCGACCCACATGCCGCCCACCGTCTCCCAGCCGCCGGCCAGGACCTTCGCCTTGATCTTCTGAAACAGCGAGGGATCGTCTTCCTCGATCTGCGCATAGTAGTGCGCCGTCGACTGGTTGAAGCGGAATCCCGACTGCGCCAGGTACTCGTTGCTCCCCTCCATCAGCGTCACCGCCGTCGAGAAGGTGCGGCGCATCTTGCGGCGCGTCTCGGCATAGGGCCAGAGCCAGGCGAGATCGATATGGGCGTGCCCCGTGAGGGCAATCTCGCCCTGCTGCGGGAAGCGCTGCTGGAGCTCGCGCAGGCGCTCGATCAATTTCAGATCCGCCTTGATGACGCTCTGGCGCTGCTCGTCGCTGAGCGGCGCCGGGTTGTCCTTCAGCGGCGGCAACTGCCAGATCTTCTGCTGGCCGCGCTGCGGCGCAAAGCGTGCGACATAATCATCCGACCCCGACGGCCAGTCGAGCCCATAGAAGGCTTCCTCGGCGGCGGCGATCAGGTGCGGCACCACCTCGTGCCCCTCGAGCTCGGTCGCCGCCTCATGTAGCTGCGTGAGCCGCAACCGGAAGGCGTCGACCGCGCCATCGAGCCAGTAGAGCTTCGCCTCGTTGAGCTGCGGCTTGCGCACCGGCTCGCCGAACGGCAGCCGCGCCACCGCTTCCGCCTCGATGCGGAAATCATGCGCCCTGACCGGAAATTCCTTGTGGTACGGGTCATTGCCGAAGCCGACATTATCGTCGGCATAGATCAGCGTCGCCAGCGCCTCGCCGCCAAGGTCGAGGTACAGCCGGGTTTCGGCGATCGGCCAGCTCGAGGGCACCGAAACGCCGGCGGCAAAGTTCTGCACGCCGTCGCAGCTCGGCCAGGGCGCGCCGACTTCGATCGGCTTGCCGTTGAGCGTCCAGCCGCCCACCGGCACCGTCTCGCGCTCCCGCCACCAGGTGAGCTCATCCAGCCGCACCCTGATCCGGTCCAGCCGCTGCTCGATGGAGAGAGCCATGCGAAATATCCTCGTTGCAACGTTACAATTCGCGGCGGACAAAATCACAACTGGCCGCGGCCCGCTAGGGTGGTTCGCGCCTGCTCCACCACTCCTCTCCACCCGCGTCAGCAGCGTCACCACGCCTGCCCGCTTTTCGTCGATGGGCAGACTAGTCAGACATCAGCCGCATTTCGGTTTCCGCTGTGCGGCTTTCGTGCTTGCCCGGATCGCCGCACCGATACTAGACTTCACCACCGAGGAGGAGGCCGGTGCAGGACGATCGATGTGCACCGGCGCCGCCAAACATATCTGACAGGTGCGAGCAAAATGGCCCGTAGCGAAGCGGATAGAGGCGAGTACCCACTGACGGCGGCCGAACGGGTGGCCAACGAGCTAACCGAAACCATCCTCGGCACGCTCGCGCCCGGCGCCCAGATTCCCAGCGAAGCCGATATCGCCGCGCGCTTCGAGGTCAGCCGCCTGACGGTGCGCGAAGCGGTGAAGATGCTGGTCGGGCGTGGCCTGCTCCATATCGGCCGTGGCCGCCGGGCCATCGTGCGCGAGCCGGACAGTTCGGTGTTTGCGGCGCTGCTGGTTGCCATTGTCCGCAACGACCCCAAGGGGTTGTTCGACCTGATCGAGCTGCGCATGGCGATGGAATCGCTGTCGTCGGGCCTTGCCGCCAAGCGCGCCAGCCGTGCCGGCGTCCAGGCCATCGACGCCGCCATGCGCGACATGCGCAAGTCGGCGGCCGAGGCGGCCGATGGCGCGAATCCGGAGGCCGAAGCGCGCTTCCACGAGAGCGACCTGCAGTTCCACGAGGCCGTCGCCATGGCGAGCGGCAATCGCGTCATTGCCTTTATCTTCGAGGCCATGGCGAAACCCTTGCGCGAGAGCTTCGTCATGAGCCGCCGCGGCCAGACGCTGCGCGGCGCCGGCCGCTCCGAAACACTGGAAGCCCACCAGGCTGTGCTCGACGCCATCCGAACCGGCAACCAGCGCGCCGCCGTCGACGCCATGCGGGCGCATCTGAAGAGCACGGAACTGGACATCCGCTCGCACCTGGCGAGTGGCGTGGCGGCGGCTTAGGCTCCGCTGATCAGGTGCGGTTGGCGGTGGGTGAGCCCGGCGTGCTTGGCGCCCCTCACCCTGACCCTCTCCCCAACGGGGCGAGGGGACGCACTTTGCACCGGCGGTGCCACAACGCCCCCTCGCCCCTCTGGGGAGAGGGCTGGGGTGAGGGGCGCCAAGCGCACCGGCTTAGACCCTATGGGCATACCCGTTAGC
>JAEUMC010000187.1 GCA_016793415.1 Devosia sp.
GGAAGAGGTTCTTGGCCACCTGCTGGGTGATGGTCGAGGCGCCGCGGGTGACTTCACCGGCCTGCACGCTTTCGCGCGCCACCGAGACGAGGCCGAGCACGTCGATGCCGAAATGGTCGTAGAAGCGCCGGTCTTCGATGGCGACGAAGGCGGCCGGCACGTAATAGGGCAGCTCGCGCAGCGACACGGCCTCGCCGCCGGTCTTGCCGCGGTTGGAGATCAGCTGTCCGTTGGCGGCGACGATGCGGATATTGGCGGCCCGGTCAGGCACTTTCCAGGTATCGGCCGAAGGCAGCTGCACGGCGTAGTAGACCACTACCGCACCCACGGCGAGGGCGCCCCAAATGCCGAGGATGAACAGCCACGAGATCATCTTCCAGATGATCCCGAACAGGGTTATCGGGCGGCGCTCGCGCCGGCCGCGGGTCTTTTTCTGCTTGGGGGCGCGACCACGCGGCGCCTTGCCCCGGGGGGCGCGCTCGCTGCGCTCGTCGTCGACATAGATGCCGTCGTCGGAGAAACCCGGCTCGATGCGGGCGCCGCGCGCCACCTTCTTCGCCGGCGCCGATCGTTCCGAACGCGTGCCCTTTTTGGGCGTGGCGCCGACACGATCATCAGGCGAGACGTGAAAATCCATAAACAGGGCCCCGGCATTCTTCTTGCGCATGGCGTATGTCCGGCGGCCGGTTCCCTTTGAGGGGCGGCATGCGGACGCCATCGGGCATCCGACCGTCTCGCCAAGCCCAAGCCAACCCGGAAAACCCGGGCCTTCGACCAGCGCGGTCCCCTTCGCTATCCAAGTTAAATGTGGCCGGTTTATGTGGGCTTAAGCGCGCCGGCAATGGCTGTTGCGGCGTAGCGACAACCGGATGGGCTCAGCCGGCCGAGAGCAGGTCGCCGGCCTTCAGCCGCGCCACGTCGCGCAAGGGCGGCGCGCCGAAGGTGCGGGCATATTCGCGGCTGAACTGGCTGGGGCTGTCATAGCCGACGCGATGACCTGCCGTCGCCGCATCGAGCGCTTCGGACAGCATCAGCCGGCGCGCTTCCTGCAGCCGCAGCTGCTTCTGGTATTGCAGCGGGCTCATCGCCGTCACTGCCTTGAAGTGCAGGTGCAGCGCCGAGGGGCTCATCCGCGCCTCGGCGGCCACTGTCTCGATGGCGAAGGCGTCACGGTAGTTGAGCTTGATCCAGCCAATGGCGCGGTTGACCTGCTGCAGGCGGCTTTCGGCCAGCGCGATCTGCTGCAGCTTGACTGCCTGATCGGAGCGCAGCAGCCGGTAGAGGATCTCGCGCTTCACCATCGGGCCGAGCACCGCCAGATCCTCCGGCCGCTCGAGCAGCTTGACCAGCCGGATCGCCGCGTCGAGCAGTTCGGGCATGATCGGGCTCACCGTGACGCTGGGCTCGGCCTCGGCCGCCGCGGCAGCGGTGACACCCCCTACCTCGATCAGCAGCGCGCCGATCTCGGCGGCGTCGAGCTCGAGCTTCATGCAGAGATAGGGTTGGTCCGGGGTCGCCTCGACCACCTGGCCGATGACCGGCGTGTCGACGGAGACGACGAGGAAGTTCGCCGCATCGTAGTTGAGCACGCGGTCGCCGGCGATCACCCGCTTCTTGCCCTGCGCCACGATGCAGAGCGCCGGGTGGTGCACGGCATGCATCGGCTCGGAGGGATGCGAGATCCTGACCAGCGACATACCTTGCATCGGCGTTGCCTGAATACCATCGACAGTTGCGAACTGTGCAATCAGGTTCTTGAGCTCATCCATGCGATTCATGGCGAATTCCTTCATTCTCGATGCAAGCTACATAACAGTTCGTGCGGACGAGTCACGTGTGATCACGGACTTTTGGAGGATTGTGCAATCACTCTGGAGGATCGGTCTACCGCTTCGGAGCTGCCATGCGCGATATAGCTGTCACCGCCAGACGCAGCAAAGTCGGCGGTAGAAAGCGAGGACCCCAAATGACCATAGATCTTTCCAGCATCGCCCGGAGCCTGCAGCCCGCGGCCATCCTCGCCATCACCAACAAGCTTTTGAAGCAGGTGAACACCCAGCCGCGGCGGCCCCGTCGTGAGCGGCGGAGCATGAATGGCTAAGCGCCGGATCGTAATGACGCTGGCCGGGGTGGCGCTGGTCGCCGCCCTCGCCTTCGTTGCCGGCACCACGCTCGGGCTGCCCTAGAGCGCTCCGAGGACGACTGCAGATTTCCCACCTCCTCCAGCATGGAGAATCAGCAATGGGTACCAGACACGATTACACTGGCCTGTGGGTCACTGAAGACGGCGAGATCCGCCAGGCCCTCTTGCCCAACGGCCGCTACGTCGAAGCGCGTGGCCACCTGGACGTCGCCTATCAGGGCAACTACCAGATCGTCGGCAACCATATCGAGTATCAGGACGATACCGGCTTTACCGCCGATGGCGACTTCATCGCCGGGGTGCTGCATCATGCCGGCATGGTGATGTACGCGCGGGACTGACCGTCTCGTAAGCGCCATCGGCAAGAAGGCCCGCCAACCGGCGGGCCTTTGCTATTTCTGGTCCCAGCCGACGATCACACCGTCTTCCAACGTGACCTTGTCGCGAAAACGATTGGCGGCGACCGGGCGGTATTTGAAGACCTGCTTGATCTTGGTCTTCATCACCTTTTCCTCGATCGAGGCCGGCTCGCCCCAGCTGTCGCGCAGCTGCTCGGCCGTCATGCCCTGCCAGATGGTCTTGCTGACGAGGGCATCGACCAGCTTCTCGTCCCCACCGTACTTCTGCAGCAGCCGGCTGTAGCGGCTGCGCCTGGCCAGCGCGAAGGCAGCGAACCACAGCACGGCAACCGCCACGACGATCAGGATGCCCGCGACGACCCACTCCATCGCCCGGTTTCCTTAGACGTCGAGGTTGGCGACGCTCAGCGCGTTGTCCTGGATGAAGTCGCGGCGCGGCTCGACCAGGTCGCCCATCAGGTTGGAGAACAGCCGATCGTGGTCGTCGCTTTCCTTGATCTGCACCTGCAGCAGGGTGCGCACGTTCGGATCGAGCGTCGTCTCCCACAGCTGGCCGGGGTTCATTTCGCCCAGGCCCTTGTAGCGCTGCAGCGAGATGCCCTTGCGGCCGACGGTATTGATGGCGTTGAACAGCGATGACGGGCCGTAGATGTCAAAACTCTGGTCCTTGCGGGTGAGCTTGGCGACGCCGCCATAGAGGTCGGAGAGTTTTTCGACCGTGGCGCGGACCTTGCGGGCGTCGGCGCTGGCGAGCAGCTGGGCATCGATGGCGTGGCTTTCGGTGACGCCGCGGATGGTGCGGGTGAAGATCAACCCGCCCTGCCCGTCGGACACGCCGCTCCAGCCGCGCTCGACCTCGTCGGCCAGCCGGTCGAGCCGGCGCACCACGCGCTCGATCACCGTGGCGGTCCGCTCGGGGTCGAGCAGGGCCTCGGCATCGAGACCGCCGACGATCGCCGCCTGTTCGATCAACGAGCGGTTGTAGCGGGTGTTCACCCCCTCGATGGCATGGACGATCTCACGCGCCTGGCGGACGATCGACAGCAGGTCCTCGCCGGCATGCTCGACCCCGTCACGGGTCTTCAGCACGGCCTCGTCGGTGCCGGTGTTGA
>JAEUMC010000191.1 GCA_016793415.1 Devosia sp.
ATAGGGATCGGTGTAGTCGCCGTTGATGGCGAAGGAGTAGCCCGCCCAGCCCTTGGCATAGGTGCGGGTGGCATCCTCTTCTACCCGGATGTGCGCCTCGACCGAGTGCGCATTGTCGGTTTCCTGAAAGTTGAGGGGACCCAGATCGAAGTTCTGGCTGCCCCACGAATACCAGTAGCGCAGCCCGGTCTCGATGTGGATGCCGTCGGTCTCGTCACCCATCTCGGTCCAGTCCTTGGGCTCGGTCGAGTAGGCGCCGCGATAGACCTCTTCGGGCGACCAATCCTCACCCCAGTCGGCTGCCAAGGCCGGGCCGCCGACAGCGGCGGCGAGAACGGCGAGACTGGTGGCCAGACGGATGGACATCGGATGCTCCGCAACAAACGCGTACGTGAGCTATTCATGACCGGTTAGGGTTAATGTTCCGCTAAATGAACTGGCAAACTGCAACTGAGTCTGGCGACAGGTCGGCGCGAATCTACAATTTGATAAGCATTGTCGCGTTTTCCACCGCCACAAAGGAGCCATGCAGAACCGGGCTGCAACCTTCTGGGCGGCAATTGAGTTGGACCGGCAAGACGTAAACTGACTTGGAATACGACGATGAGTTGCAAGGTTCTGGTGGTGGAAGACGAGATTTTCGTCGCCGCCGAGTTTGAAAACCTGCTGTACGACCTGGGCCATGAGCCGGTAGGCATCGCATCGGACAGCCGCCAGGCAATGGCGCTGGCGGATGAAGCCGAGCTGGCCTTTGTCGATCTCAACCTGGTTGATGGCCCGACCGGCATCGAAGTTGGGCGCAAGCTCGCGGCGCGCGGCGTCACCGTCGTCTACATGACGGCGAACCCGGCGCAGTTGGGCGATGGCGTGCCTGGGACGATCGGCGTGATCCCCAAGCCGGTCGACAACACGGAACTGCGCCAGGCCGTCGAGTTCGCCATCTCGGTGCGCAAGCAGACGCAGCCCAAGACTCAGCCGCCGCGCCGGCTCAGACTGTTTGGCTCGTTCGGGTCACAGCCGGCACTGGCTTGAGCTCGGCACTGCGGCTGAGTGACGCCAGCGGGACGCTGATATCGACCTCCAGCCCGGTTTCGCCGTAGCGCCGCTCCAGCTTGCCGCGCAACTGCCCCTCCACACTCAAAGAAATCAGCCGTGATCCGAACCCGACCGCACCAGGCTGCGGTGCGGGGCCGCCGACTTCGCGCCAGCGCAGCAGATAGTCGGCACCGACGACTTCGCTGGTGATCTCCACCCGCCCATCGTTACGGGAGAGGGCGCCGTACTTGGCCGCATTGGTCGCCAGTTCGTGGAACAGCAGCGCCAGCGGGGTGGCGACGCCATCGTCAATGGTCGCGTCGGCGCCCCGGAACTCCACCCGCTCGGTATCGCCGTCGCGATAGGGTTGCAGCAAGTCGCTGATCAGCGCCTGCAGCGACGAGGGGTTCGAGCGCGCCGCGGACTCGCGCGAATGGGGGCGCACGAAATCATGCGCGCGGCCCAGCGCCAGGATGCGCCCACGCAGCCCGTCGGCGAAGTCCTTGGCTTCCGGATGGGTGCGTGCGTTCAGGCTGATGATGCCGCCGATGACGGCAAAGATGTTCTTGATGCGATGGCTGAGCTCCTGCGCGATGACCTCGCGCTCCTCCTGAGCCAGTCGTTGCTCGTGGATGTCGGTACAGGTGCCGAACCAGCGGGTAATGCGGCCGGAGCCGTCGCGCATCGGCAATGCCTGTCCCAGCACCCAGCGGTAAGCGCCACTGTGGTGCTTCAGCCGATACTCGATGCGGTAGGGAGCGCCGGTGGCGAGCGAGTGACGCCAGACGGTCCAGGCGCGGTCCTGATCCTCGGGATGGAACATGCCGTTCCAGCCTTCGCCGTCGGTCGAACCGGCGGGAACGCCGGTGAACTCGTACCAGCGCGCGTTGTAATAGTCGTGATAGCCGTCAGGCAGGGTCGACCACACCATCTGCGGCATGGTGTCGGCGAGCGTACGGAAGCGCAGCTCGCTTTCGACCAATTGCTCGGCCACGCGGCGCTCGTCGGTGACATCCACCACGATGCCCGGCAGGCGCACCGCCCTGCCGTTGCCTTCGGTAATGACTCGGCCCGACGCGACCACCCAGCGCTCCGGCACGCCTTCGCGCGCCGACAGGCGATACTCGAACCGCACCGGCCCCGGTTGCTTCAGGCTATCGCCGATTTCCGCAATTACCCGCTGCCGGTCATCGGCATGGATGCCCGCGAGGAATGTCTCGATCGGCAATCCCACCGCCGCGGCGCCCGGCGTCACGCCGTAGAGCGCTGCGAAACGATCATCGGCGGTGACGATGTTATCGACGATGTTCCAGTCCCAGACGCCGACCATACCCGATGCGCTGAGGGCCAGGTCGAGCTTCTCGCGGCTTTCCTCCAGGGCCTGCTCGGCAAGCACGCCCATTGTGGTTTCCTGAACGATGGCGAGGACGGCGAGGCCGCTGCCGTCATCATCGAGCACCGGGGAGTAATCGAGATTCAACCAGACGTTCTCGGGGGCGCCGTTGCGCGTGAAAACGAAGGGCTGGCTGTTGAACGCCTGGGATTTTCCCGCCAGTACCTGCCG
>JAEUMC010000225.1 GCA_016793415.1 Devosia sp.
AAGCAGGCCCAGGCAGTGATCGACGGGCTTGCGGCCGACGTCGTCACCCTGGCGCTTGAGGGCGACATCAATGCCATCGTCACCAAATCCGGCCTGATCGACGAGAACTGGCGTTCCGAGTTCGCCAACAACTCGACGCCCTACACCTCGACCATCGTGTTCCTCGTCAGGAAGGGCAATCCGAAGGCGATCAATGACTGGGGCGACCTGGTCAAGGACGGCGTCGAGGTGATCACCCCGAACCCCAAGACCTCGGGCGGCGCGCGCTGGAACTACCTCGCGGCCTGGGCCTACGCCAACAAGACGTTCGGCGGCGACGAGGCCAAGAACACCGATTTCATCAAGCAGCTCTACAGCCATGTGCCGGTGCTCGATACCGGCGCCCGCGGCTCGACCGTGACCTTCGCACAGAAGGAACTGGGCGATGTGCTGCTGGCCTGGGAGAACGAGGCGTTCCTGGTGCTCGACGAGTTCGGCGCCGACAATTTCGACGTGGTCTATCCGCCCACCTCGATCCTCGCCGAGCCGCCGGTCGCCATCGTCGACAAGAATGTCGAGGCGCACGGCACCGCCGATCTCGCCAAGGCCTATATCGAATATCTCTACTCGCCCGAGGGGCAGACGCTGGCGGCCAAGAACCACTATCGCCCGTCCGACCCGTCCATCGTCACCGACCAGGCGCTGGTCGAAGCCTTCCCAAAGATCGATCTGATCTCTATTGATGATCCGCTTTTCGGCGGCTGGAAGACGGCGCAGCCCAAGCATTTCGGGGACGGGGGCATCTTTGACCAGGTCTACACCCCTGCGCAGTAATGCAGTGGCAGGGGCGCCTCGCGGCGCCTCCCGGAACCCATCCCACCCCGCGCGAGCGGGGTGGAGCTTTGTAAAGCCCAGCGTTATCCCGGGGTTCGGGCTGACCTTCGGCTATACCATCCTCTATCTCAGCCTGATCGTCCTGATCCCGATCGCCGGGCTGTTCCTCAAGGCGGCGACCACGCCGCTCGAGCAGATCATCAAGATCGCCACCTCGCCACGCACCCTCAAGGCGCTGGAGGTGAGCTTCGGTTCGTCGCTGATCGCGGCGCTGGTCAACGTGGTGTTCGGCATCATCGTCGCCTGGGTGCTGGTGCGCTACAAGTTTCCCGGACGCCGGCTGCTCGACGCCATCGTCGATCTGCCGTTCGCGCTGCCGACGGCGGTGGCGGGCATCGCGCTTTCGACGCTTTACGCCCCCAAGGGCTGGGTCGGCTCGCTGTTCTCCGACAAGGGGCCGCTGTGGCAGTGGTGGCACGGCCAGACCTGGCTGCCGTTCGGGCTCAGCGAGTTCTCACTCAACTTCAAGATCGCCTATACCCCCACCGGTATCGTCATCGCGCTGATCTTCATCGGCCTGCCGTTCGTCGTGCGCACGGTGCAGCCGGTGCTCGAGGAGTTCGAGCAGGAACTGGAGGAGGCGGCGGCGACGCTGGGTGCCAACCGCTGGCAGACCATCACCAGCGTGATCCTGCCGCGGCTTACCCCGGCGCTGCTCACCGGCTTCGCGCTGGCCTTCGCCCGCGCCGTCGGCGAATACGGTTCGGTGATCTTCATCGCCGGGAACCTCCCCAATATCTCGGAGATCGCCCCGGTACTGATCGTCATCAAGCTCGAAGAGTTCGACCAGGCCGGTGCGGCGGTGATCGCCGGCATCATGCTGGTCATCGCCTTCGTCATGCTGCTGGTGATCAACCTGATCCAGGCCTGGGCGCGCCGGAGGTTCGGCAATGTTTGAGCCCGATGTGATCTATGACAGCCGGCGGGTGATCCTTCCCACCGACCACACCCGCCCGACCACCGAGCGCCCCTGGGTGCGGCGGCTGCTGATCGGCATTGCCGTGGTGTTCATGGCGGCGGTGCTCGTGCTGCCGCTGGTGCTGGTGTTCACCGAAGCGTTCCGCAAGGGCGCCGAGACCTACTTCTCGGCCTTTGCCGACCGGCAGTCGCAGCAGGCGATCCTGCTGACGCTGCTGGTCGCGGCCATCGCGGTGCCGCTCAACCTGGTGTTCGGCGTCGCTGCCGCCTGGTGCGTCGCCAAATACGAGTTCTGGGGCAAGAGCTTTCTCACCACCCTGATCGACCTGCCGTTCTCGGTGTCACCGGTGGTCTCGGGCATGGTCTATGTGCTGCTGTTCGGGGCGCAGAGCGTGCTGCATCCGCTGCTCAAGGCCTACAATATCGAGATCATCTTTGCCGTGCCCGGCATCGTCTTGGCGACGATCTTCGTCACCTTCCCGTTCATCGCCCGCGAGCTGATCCCCTTGATGCAGGACCAGGGCAATACCGATGAGGAGGCGGCGCTGTCGCTGGGCGCCACCGGCTGGCAGACCTTCACCCGGGTGACGCTGCCCAACATCAAGTGGGGCCTGCTCTACGGGGTGCTGCTCTGCAATGCCCGCGCCATGGGCGAGTTCGGGGCGGTGTCGGTGGTCTCGGGCCATATCCGCGGCAAGACCACCACCATGCCGCTCGACATCGAAATCCTCTACAACGAGTACAATTTCGCCGCCGCCTTTGCCGTCGCCTCGCTGCTCGCCATGCTGGCGCTGGTGACGCTGGTGTTCAAAACCATCCTCGAGTACCGCTTCGGCGACGAACTCGCCGGTACCCGCCGCCACTAGGCGTGCCGACCAGAGACTGAAAGGGCTTCCTAGTTTGGATATCCGCGTCGACACCGTCCGCAAGGAATTCTCGCACTACCCGGCGCTCAACGACGTGTCGCTCGACATCCGTTCGAGCGAACTGATCGCGCTGCTCGGCCCGTCGGGCTCGGGCAAGACCACGCTGCTGCGGCTGATCGCCGGGCTCGAAATGCCGACGGCCGGACGCATCTTCTTCGGTGACGAGGATGCGTCGTCCAAGACCGTGCAGGAGCGCAATGTCGGCTTCGTGTTCCAGGCCTATGCGCTGTTCCGCAACATGACGGTGCTCGACAATATCTCGTTCGGACTGAAAGTGCGGCCGCGGTCGACCCGTCCGCCCAAGGCGGAGATCCGCCGCCGCGCGATGGAACTGCTCGACCTGGTGCAACTGAGCGGGCTCGAGAAGCGCTTCCCGCAGCAGCTCTCGGGCGGCCAGCGGCAGCGCGTGGCGCTGGCCCGGGCGCTGGCCATCGAGCCGCGCGTGCTGCTGCTCGACGAGCCGTTCGGAGCGCTCGATGCGCAGGTGCGCAAGGAGCTCAGGAAGTGGCTGCGCGAAATCCATGATCGTACCGGGCACACCACCGTGTTCGTGACGCACGACCAGGAAGAGGCGCTGGAGCTGGCCGACCGGCTGGTAGTGATGAGCCAGGGCAAGATCGAACAGGTCGGCACCCCCGACGATGTCTACGACCGACCCAACTCGCCCTTCGTCTTCTCGTTCATCGGCGAGTCGAGCTCGATGCCGGTGACGGTGGAGAACCATGAGTTGTGGGTGGGTGGCCGCGCCATCGGCCTGCCGGCGCCGAACGACGCGGTGGGCGAGGCCAACCTGTTCTTCCGCCCGCACGATGTGGAACTGGTCGAAGACGGGGCGGCGCTGGCCGGCGTCGTTGCCGCCTCGCGCCGCGTCGGCGGCACCCGCCGGGTCGAGCTCGAGATCGGCGGCAATCCCAACCGGGTGGAGATCGATCTGCCGTTCGATCACCCGGCGGGGGAAAAGACCCGTATCGCCTTCCGGCCGAAGCGCTGGCGGGTGTTCCCGCAGGCCTGAGCCTCAGCCGCGGCCAGGCGCGGTGACGACGAGGCGCGGCCCGCCGCCCACTGCCACGACGCCGGTCGCCGACGGCCGTAGCGTCTCTGCGGCAGTGCGGTTCCGGCCGGCGTGCTTGGCGGCATAGAGCTGTCGATCGGCCCGCTGCAGGCCGGCCCAGACATCGGCGTCACGGTCCTGCAGCGCGGCCACGCCGAAGCTGCAGGTCACCGCAGGGGCATGGCTGCCCGCGGTCTCGGCGATCAGCCGGCGGAGCCGCTCGGCCAACTCGAAGCCTTCCTCGGCACTGGTGTTGGGCAACACCACGACGAACTCCTCGCCGCCGATCCGGGCGACGATGTCGGTGGCACGGCAGTTGGCGCGCAGCAGCGTGCCGATGTGCTGCAGCACCAGGTCGCCGGCATGGTGGCCGAACTGGTCGTTGATCGCCTTGAAGTGATCGATGTCGCAGGCGATCAGGGTGATCGGGCGATAGACCGGCTGCTCCAGCAGCTCGCCGGCCCGGGCTTCGAGCCCGCGCCGATTGAGCGCGCCGGTCAGGGCGTCGGTGTCGCGTTCGCGCTGCAGCCCGGCCATCAGGTCGGCCGCCGTCACCAGCACCACGCCGATGCCGATCACCACGCCGAGTAATGCGCCGGCATAGAGGGTGAGCACCCAGAAATCGGTGCCGCCGAAGCTCGTGGCGTCGGCGATGCTGCTGCCGATCCGGCCGGCGGTGAACAGGGTGCGCGGGAAGAAGTGCAGCGCCAGGGTCAGCAGCAGCCAGAACAGCGTGCGTTCGGCGGTGCTGCCGCCCGCCAGCCGGCGGGCGTACCAGGCCCCGGCGATGCCGATCAGGCCAAGGCCGAAATTCAGTACGTAGATGCGGACCAGCAGTTGGTCGTCGCCGTAGCTGAACCAGGCCAGCGTCCCGATGAGAACGAGCGGTAATACCAGCAGTGGCGGCGGGATGCCGCGCCGGCCGGAGCGCCAGACGACACCGAGCGAGAACAGCGTTGCACCGGTGGCGTAGAGAGTGGCCGAGAGCACCGAACTGAATGGGGATTGCGGCGGCAGTTCCAGCACCTGCACCAGGATGGCCGCCCCGAAGCCGGCAAAGCCGCCCGCCAGCAGCAGCAGGTGCAGCCGGCGCCGGTCGATCAACCACATGCCGCCCAGCGATATGGCGAAGGCAGCCAGGACGAACGGCGGGATGAGCATGAGGTGCATTGAGGGCAATCCGGCAAATGGCCCTCGACTAGCCGCCGCCGGTAAATACCGCGCTAGGCCGATCGCGAAAATGCTGCCATTCGGGTCAAGTCGTTCGCCCCGCGACGGATTTCTGCGTCGTCACCAGCCAGATGCCGACGCTGACCAGCAGCAGCGCCGCGAGGTTCTTCCACTCGAAGATGCTCTCGCCGAGGAACAGGCCGGCGAGCAGTACGCCGAAGATCGGGATGGCGCAGTTGAAGATGGCGATCGAGCCGACGGGATTGTGCTTGAGCAGTACGCTCCACAGCGCAAAGGCGGCGGCCGAGAGGGCCGCGAGATAGCCGAGCAGCAACGCCGCCTCGGGGCCGAAGGCGCCGAGTTTGCCGCCGAGGCCGATGCCGGCCAGCCCGAGGATCGCACCGCCCAGCAGCAGCTGCCAGCCGGTCATCACGCCGGCATCCATGTCGGCGCTCAGCCCCTTGCCGTAGACGCCGCCCACCGAAAACAGCAGCGCCGCAACGACGATGAAGCCCTCGCCGAACAGGCTGACATTGAGGTCGATCCCGGTGGCGGCGAGGTTTACCGCGATGACGCCAAGGAAGCCGAGCAGGCAGCCGAGGATGCGGCGCGGCGTCAGCTTGTCGTTGACGTAGAGGAAATGCGCGATCAGCACCGAGAAGAATGTGCTGGTCGAGGTGGTGATCGAGACCTTCACACCGGTCGAGTGGGCGAGGCCGATGTAATAGAACAGGTATTGCCCGGCGGTGCTGATCAGCCCGAGCAGCCCCAGTTGCCCGAGCCGGCGCGCCGGTTGGAGGATCGGCTTTCTGGTCAGCGCCGACCAGGCCAGCAGCATCAGGCCGGCGAGGAAGAAACGCGCCCCGGCAAACAGCATCAGCGAGGGCGTATCGGTGGGCGCGATGGCGAACAGCCCGTAGCCGATCTTCACCGCCGGCACGGCGCTGCCCCACAGCAAGCAGCAGAACAGCGCGATGGCGACGACGATGCGACGATCGGAGAAGGGAGAGGAGGACACGGGCAGTCTCTGAGGGCAGGTGCCCGTTGCTACCCCCCTCCCATCCTCCCCCACAAGGGGGGAGGTGCCGTGCCGGTGCATTTGGCGCGTTCCAGCCACAGGCACCGCTTCGCCTCCCCCTTGATGGGGGAGGCCGGGAGGGAGTGGGGCAGGAAACGCCGGCTCACGCCGCCTTGGCGAATTCCTCGCGTGCCTCGCGGATCGCCGGGAAATGTTCGAAGGCCCAATCGACCATGGCCGAAAGCGGCACGAGGAAGCTCTTGCCCATCGGGCTGAGCTTGTACTCGACGCTGGGCGGGGTGGTGGGGAACACGGTGCGCTCGATCAGCCCGTCGGCCTGCAGGTCGCGCAGCGTCTGGGTCAGCATGCGCTGCGAAATGTCGCTGATCTCACGCTTCAGTTCGCCGAAGCGATAGGGGCGGTGGGCCAGAGCGGTGATGATCAGGACGCTCCATTTGTCGCCGAGCTGATCGAGCACGTTGCGCACTGGGCACTGCGAGGCATCCGGGTACTGGGCCATCATCTTGGTCAGCGGCGCGATCGGGCTATCCGGCATGGGTGGTTCCTTCGAGGTAACCAGTGGCGTTGAAACTGCCGTCTTGCGGCAGCTGAGATGGTTCCTATTGTATACGTAGTCTCAAAAAGAGACAACCTATTGGAGACCCTGATATGACCACCTCACCCACCCTGTTCGTCGCTGGCGCCGGCGGCAAGCTCGGCCGCCGCGTCGTCGAACTGCTGCTGCAGCGCGGCTATGCCGGCAAGATCATCGCCGGCTCGCGTCATCCGGAAAAACTGAACTTTGCCGGCGTCGAGACGCGCAAGGCGGACTATGGCGACGTGCCGGGCTTCATCAAGGCACTCGAGGGCGTCGACCGGGTGCTGCTGATCTCGACCGATGTGCTCGGGCCGAGCCGCACGGCATTGCACACCAGCGCGGTCGCGGCGGCCAAGGCGGCCGGGGTCAAGCACATCGTCTATACGTCGATGCCGGCGCCCGAGCCGGGG
>JAEUMC010000309.1 GCA_016793415.1 Devosia sp.
GCTGGGGGCAGGGGGCGCTCCACCGCTCGAAGGCAGCACGATCTGCACCGTGTCGAGATCAACCGCGACCTCCTTGTCGAGGAAGAAGGTCACCAGCTCCGGGAAGGCGATCAGGATGCCGACGAGGATCAGTTGCAGGACGAGCCAGGGGATGGCGCCCATGTAGATGTCGCGGGTCTTCACCTTGTCGCGCGGAACGATGCCGCGCAGGTAGAACAGGGCGAAGCCGAAGGGCGGATGCATGAAGCTGGTCTGCATGTTGGCGCAGATCATCACGCCGAACCAGACGAGGTTGATCCCCATGGCCTCGGCCACCGGCGCCAGCAGCGGGATGACGATGAAGGCGATCTCGAAGAAATCGAGAAAGAACGCCAACACGAAGATGAAGATGTTGACGAAGATCAGGAAGCCGACCACGCCGCCCGGCAGATGCGACAGCATGTGCTCGATCCAGTGGCCGCCGCCGACCCCCTGGAACACCAGGCTGAAGACGCGGGCGCCGAGCAGGATGAATACCACCATGGCGGTGAGCCGCATGGTCGAGTTCATGCCGTCCCACATCAGGCCCCAGCTCAGCCGCTTGTTGAACCAGGCGAGGAGGATGGCGCCGACGACACCCATGGCGCCGGCTTCGGTGGGGGTGACGAGACCGAGCAGGATGGTGCCGAGCACGATGAAGATCAGGGCCAGGCTGGGCACCGTGCCGCGGATGATCTTCTTCCATAGTGGCCAGCCGCGCAGGGTGCGCGCCTCGGGCGGCAGGGCCGGCACATCCTCAGGGCGGAAGATCGACAGGATGAATACCCAGCCCATGAACAAGAGGACCTGGACGATCGAGGCGCCGGTGGCGCCGATATACATTTCGCCGGGCGAGCGCTGCAGCTGGTCGGCGAGGACGATCAGCACCAGCGAAGGCGGGATCAGCTGGGTGATGGTGCCGGAAGCGGCGATGACGCCGGTGGCGTGGCGCACATTGTAGCCATAGCGCATCATCACCGGCAGCGAGATCAGCCCCATGGCGATCACCGAGGCGGCAACCGTGCCGGTAATGGCGCCCAGAATTGCGCCGACGATGATCACCGCATAGCTCAGCCCGCCGCGAATGCCGCCGAACAGCTGGCCGAAGCCATCGAGCAGGTCCTCGGCGAGGCCGGATTTCTCGAGGATCACCCCCATGAAGGTGAAGAACGGAATGGCGAGCAGCAGGTCGTTACTGAGCACGCCGTAGAGCTGGTAGGTGAGGTTGCCGAGGAAGTTCGGGGCGATCAGCCCGAGTTCGATGGCGACGAGGCCGGAGAACAGCCCGATCGCGGCGAGCGAAAAGGCGGCCGGGTAGCCGATGATGAGAAACACCACCAGCCCGCCGAACATGATCGGCGCCATATTTTCGCGGATCACCTCGATCATTGCAGCGGCTTCTCGTAGGCGAACTCGCGGACATAATCCGTGGTCAGCGCCGCGATGCACTTGATGATCTCGGCGATGCCCTGCAGCAGCAGCACGCTGAAGCCGAGCGGCAGCATCAGCCGCACCGGCCAGCGCGGCAGGCCGCCGGCGGCGTTGGACATGATGTTCTGCGTCCAGGCCTGCAGGAACCACGGCCAGGTGAACCAGATGAGCAGGATGCAGAGCGGCAAGAGGAAGAACAGCCCGCCGAGCAGGTCGATCCAGGTGCGCGCCTTTTCGCTGATGGCGCCGTAGAACAGGTCGACGCGGACATGCTCGTTGAGCTTCAGCGTCCAAGCGCCGCCCAGCATCACCATGCCGCCGAACATGTACCAGACGGCTTCGCTGAGGACGTTGGAGTACTGGGTGTAGAATGAGACCAGCCCGCCAAACACACCGCCGCCATAGCTGCGCTCGAGCCAGATCATGCCGCTGATCGAGTAGCGGAAGATGGCGTTGAAGGCTGAGACCAGCGCCGAGAACAGCACCAGCCAGATGGCGACAAGGCCGACGCGGCGGCTCAGTTCGTCGATGATACGCGTAAAGCGCAAAGCCAGCGCCATAGGCGGCTGTTCCCCCGGCCCCTCGGTTTCCTGCCGGCTTCGCTCTGCTGGCGAAGTCCTGCCGGCAAGGCAACATGCGTCGGTAGGGCGCGTCAACCGCGACGGTAGCTTTCCGCTTCGATTGTTATTTGACAAGAAAAGTTGTCTAATCTAGATGTGGCGCATGGACAAGCTGACACCGGCCCTGGTTGAGGATGCGGCGAAGGCGCGGCAGGCGATGACGCCGCTGCGGCTGAAGCTGCTGGCACTGCTGCGCGAGCCGGGCTCGGCGGCGACACTGGCGGCGGCGCTCGAGCTGCCGCGCCAGAAGGTCGGGTACCACCTGCATGCCCTGGAGAAAGCCGGGCTGGTGGTTCCCGCGGGCGACCGGCAGCGGCGCGGCTTCATCGAGCGGCTGTACGTTGCGCGGGCCGGTTCATTCGTCGTCGATCCGGCGATCCTCGGGGCGATGCCGGCAGTGGAAAAGCAGGATCGGTTCGCCGCCGAGCACCTGGTGGCGCGCTCCGCGGAGACGGTGCGCGAAGTGACGCGGATGCAGGCGGCCGCCGCGGAGGAGGGGACACGGCTCCTCACCTTCACCATCGAGGCGGATATCGGCTTTGCCGCGCCACAGGACGTCGAGGCCTTTGCCGAGCGACTGACGGCGATGGTGGCGGGCCTCGCTGAGGAATTCTCGCCCAAGGGCGAAGGGCGGCGCTACCGGCTGCT
>JAEUMC010000320.1 GCA_016793415.1 Devosia sp.
GCTGGGGCTCGGCTACACCCCCGAAAACCGCAAGGAGGTCGGGCTGGTGCAGATGGCTGCCATCCACGACAACCTGATCCTCGCCAGTCTCGATCGTATCGCCCGTGCCGGCTTGACCAATCGCCTGCGCGAAACGCCATCGGTCACGCAGCAGATCCGCGATCTCGGCATCAAGGTCGCCGATCCCCTGCTGCCGGTTTCGACGCTCTCCGGCGGCAACCAGCAGAAGGTGGTGATCGGCAACTGGCTCAACACCGGGCCCAAGGTGATGTTCTTCGACGAACCGAGCCGCGGCGTCGACATCCAGGCCAAGCAGCAGATCTTCGAGATCATGTGGGCTCAGGCCGAAGCGGGTTTGTCGTCGATCTTCGTGTCGAGCGAACTCGAGGAACTGCTCGATGTCTCGGACCGCATCCTCGTCATGCATCACGGCCGCCTCGTCGCCGAAGTGACGCCTGAAACCACCAACCTCACCGAACTCTACCGGCTCTGCATGGAGGGACAGCCCTGATGAGCGTCGACGCCGAACGCACCGCGCCTCGCAGCGGTTTCAGCCTCACCTTGCTGCGCTACTTCGTCATGGAACTGATCCTCGTGGCGCTGATCCTGGTGCTGGTCGTCGCCGCGCCGGGCTTTGCCAGCCTCCCCAACCTCCTCAACGTGCTGCGCGCCGTCTCCATGCTGGGGATCATCGCCTTCGGCATGACTGCGGTGATCATCGCCGGCGAAATCGACCTCTCGGTCGGCGCCGGCGCGGCGCTCGCCGGCTGCATCCTCGGCTGGACCTGCGGCGCGCTGAGCGACAGCATCGGCGCGTGGCCGGCCGTCGCCGCCGGGGCGCTCTGCGCCGTCGCGGTCGGCATCGGCTGCGGGGTGTTCACCGGCAAGATGCGGCAATGGTTCAACGTACCGAGCTTCATCACCACGCTGGGGATGCTCGCCGGGTTGCGCGGCGTCGCCAACCTGATCTCGGGCGGCTTCCCGATCACCAGCTTCCCCAAGGGCTTCAACTTCTTCGGCGCCGGCAATGTCGGCGGTGTGCCGACCCCGGTGTTCTTCTTCCTCGCGGTATTCGCCGCCATGCACGTGCTGATGAAGTACACCAGCTTCGGCCGCGCCGTTTACGCGGTGGGCGGCAATGCCGAGGCCTCTCGGCTCTCGGGCATCGATGTCTATGGCACCAAGACGCTGGCCCTCGCCATCACCGGGGGGCTCACCGCGCTGAGCGGCATGCTGATCGCCAGCCAGATCGGCTCGGGCAACGGCACCGCCGCCACCGGCATGGAGCTGAACGTCATCGCCGCGGTGATCATCGGCGGCACCAGTCTCTTCGGCGGCAAGGGCCGCATCTGGGGCACCCTGCTCGGTGTGCTGTTCCTCGGCTGCATCAACAACGGCATGGTGCTGATGAACGTCTCGGAGTATTGGCGCCTCGTGGTCTCAGGCGCCACCATCCTTGCTGCCGTACTGCTCAACCAGGTGCTGGAGCGCGGGGTCAGGCGCTGAGCTTGCTCGCCTCCTTCACTTGGGGGTGGCCAGCGTGACACCTACCCGGCCTTGAGCATCGCCTCGATTTCCGCCCGCGTCGGCATCGACGGCGCCGTGCCGGGCTTCTGCACCGACAATCCGGCCGTGGCGCAGCCGAAGCGGATCGCCTCGACCGGAGATTGTCCCTCCGCCAGCGCCACCGCGAAGCCGCCGTTGAAGGCGTCGCCGGCGCCGGTGGTTTCGACCACTTTCGCCACCTTGAAGGCAGGTACCATGTGGGTGCCGGCTTCGCCGTGCAGCAGCGCCCCCTTTTCCCCCAGGGTGATCAGCGCGTTCCTCGCCCCGCGGCGCACGAACTCCTTGGCGGCGGCGAGCGCATCGGCTTCGGTCTCGACCTTGAGCCCGGTCAGCGTCGCCGCTTCGGTCTCGTTCGGCGTGACGTAATCACAGAGCGCATAGATCGCGTCGTCCACCGGCAGCGCCGGCGCAGGGTTGAGGATGGTGATCACCCCATGCCGGCGCGCCAGGGTCAGGCCGGCGATCGCCGTCTCGACCGGCTGCTCGAACTGCGTGATCAGCACTTTCGAGCTGGCGATGGTGCGTTCAGCGGCGGCCACGTCGGC
>JAEUMC010000329.1 GCA_016793415.1 Devosia sp.
CAGCTTTCGCGTGCTCGACGGCTTTACCCGCATCGTGCGCCTCGGCGAGGGGCTGTCGACCACCGGCAGACTATCCGATGCCGCCATGGAGCGGACCATGGAGGCGCTGCGCCTCTGCCGCAACAAGCTGCGCGAGCACGAACCGACCCGCATGCGGCTGATCGCCACCGAGGCCTGCCGCTCTGCCTCGAACGGCGCCGAGTTCATTGCCAGGGTCGAACGCGAACTCGGCCTGGTGCTCGAGATCGTCGACCGACAGACCGAAGCCTCGCTCGCTGTCACCGGCTGCGCCGACCTGATCGAGGAAGAGTCGTCGGGCGCCCTGATGTTCGATATCGGCGGCGGCTCGTCCGAACTTGCCTGGCTCGACTTCCGTGGCGGCCGGCCGCGCCGCCAGGGCCGGATGTCGTCGTCGATCCGTTCCTGGCAATCGCTGCCGGTGGGCGTCGTTTCGATTGCCGAAAAGTTCGGCGGCGTGAACGTCACCCCCGAGACTTTCGAGGACATGGTGGCCTTCGTCGCCGGCCAGTTGCGCCAGTTCCGTGGCCGCGAGAAACTGCGCCAGATGATTGCCGAGCATCCCGTCCACCTGATCGGCACCTCTGGCACCGTCACCACGCTGGCCGGGTTGCATCTCGGCCTCGAGCGCTACGAGCGCCAGAAGGTCGACGGGCTGTGGATGACCCGTGCCGATGTCGACGCCACCATGACGGCGCTGCTCGGCATGAGCTTTGACCGCCGTGTCGCCCACCCGTGCATCGGCAAGGATCGCGCCGATCTCGTGCTGCCGGGCTGCGCCATCTTCGAGGCGATCCGCCGGGAATGGCCGACCGAGCGGGTGCGCGTTGCCGACCGCGGGCTGCGCGAGGGCATCCTTATTTCACTGATCGACGCCGACCGGGCCGGTCGTGCCAGCAACCGCAGGAGCCGCTGATGCCGAAGGGAACAGGGCAGGGAACCGGACGCAAATCGGCGACGGGCCTCAAGGTTCACGTAAAGACCGCCAAGGGCCGGAAGGTCGGCTCCACCCTGTGGTTGCAGCGCCAGCTCAACGACCCCTATGTGGCCAAGGCCCGGACCGAAGGGCTGCGCTCGCGTGCCGCCTACAAGATCAAGGAACTCGACGAGCGCTACCACCTGTTCAAGAAGGGCATGCGCGTGGTCGATCTCGGCGCGGCCCCCGGTGGCTGGTCGCTGGTGGCGGCGCCGATCGTCGGCACGACGGAGGAGAAGCCGCTGATCGTGGGGATCGATTATCTCGAGATGGATGCGATCGAGGGCGTCATCCTGTTGCAGAAGGATTTCAACGACGAGGACGCCCCCGCGGCGCTGATCGAAGCGCTGGGCGGGCACAAGGCCGATATCGTGATGTCGGACATGGCGGCGCCGACCACCGGGCACCGTGCGACCGACCACATCCGGATCATGCAACTGGTCGAACTCGCCGCCGATTTCGCCGTCAAGGTGCTGGCGCCGGGCGGCACCTTCATCGCCAAGGTGTTCCAGGGCGGTACCGAACATGAACTGCTGCATCTGTTGAAGCAGCACTTCGCTACCACCATCCACGCCAAGCCCAAGGCCAGCCGCGCCGACTCCGCCGAGACCTACCTGCTGGCCCGCGGTTTCAAGGGCAACGCGCCCGACTGAAGCAGCTTGATGCTCTGATCACTCCGCTGCCGCGCCGCTTTCGGCCTGGTGGCTGTGCATGCTCGCCGTTCTGGGGACACGCAGGAAGATCAGCGCGGCGATCAGCGTCACTGTCGCCATCACCCAGAAGGCGACGTGGAAATCGCTGAGCAGTGGTGCGCCACCATGCAGCAGGTGCACGCCCTCGAAGATGCCGCCGCCGACCGCGACGCCGAAAGCCAGCGACAGCTGCACGCTCACCTGGCTCAGCACGTTGGCCTGGCCGGCATCCTTGTCGGCGACGTCGGCGAAGATGAAGGCATTGGTGGTGGTCCAGAACAGCGACTGGAAGAAGCCGGTGACCACCAGTAGCCCGAGCATCAGCGGCGTCGGGGTGTCCGGCGTGTAGAGGCCCATCGCCAGCACGCCACCCGCCGTGATGGTGCAGGCGATCACCAGTGCCTTGCGAAAGCCCCAGCGCGCGATGAAGCGCTCGGCCATGAACTTCATGGAGAAGGCGCCGACCGCCGAGGCGAAGGTCACCATGCCGCTCTCGAACGGGTTCAGGCCGAAGGCGAGCTGCAGCATCAGCGGGAACAGGAACGGCATCGCCCCGGTGCCGAGCCGGAAGATGGTGCCGCCGATCATGGTGAGCCGGAACAGCGGCTGGCGGAAGATCCTGAGGTCGAGCAAGGGGTATTCGGTGCGGCGGAAGTGGAACCAGTAGGCGACCGCCGCCACCACGCCGAGAAACAGCGAGCCGTAGCCGAAGCCCGCCGGCAAGGCCGGGAGCGTCAGCACCGAGATGCCGAAGACGAGGCCGGCAAAGCAGAGCCCCGCAAGCAGAAAACCGGTGAAGTCCATCTTCCGCGGTTCGTTCCGGTGCCACTCCGGCAGGTACTTGTTGACGAGGATGATGCCGAGGATGCCGATCGGCACGTTGATCAGGAAGATCCAGTGCCAGCTGGCGAAAGTGGTGATGAAACCGCCGATCGGCGGCCCGACGATCGGACCGACCAGCCCCGGGATCGACAGCCACGCCATCGCATCGACCAGTTGCTGCCGCGGCGTCACCCGCACCAGCACCAGGCGCGCCACCGGCGTCATCATCGCCCCGCCCATTCCCTGCAGGAACCGCGACAACACGAAGGTCAGCAGCGAATTCGAGATGGCGCAGCAGACCGAGCCCAGCATGAACACCACGATCGCCCAGGCGAACACCCGCTTGGCGCCGAACTTGTCGGCCATCCAGCTCGAGATCGGGATGAAGATCGCCAGCGCCACCATATAGGTGGTGAGCGCCAGCTTCAGCGCGATCGGCTCGGTCTGGATGTCATGCGCGATAGCCGCCAGCGAGGTCGCGATCACCGTCGAGTCCATGTTCTCCATGAACAGCGCTACGGCGAGGATCAGCGGGGTCAGGCGAAGCGCGGACATCGAGTGGAACCTAACTAGAGTGTCGCCGGAACCGGCTTGGCGACGGGCTTGATCTTGTGGCCCGAGACGTCGCTGCCGGCATCGGGTGGCAGCCGCATGAACGGGATGGCGCTGCAGATGGCGACCGCGGCGACGACGAACCAGGCGACATGGAAGTCCGCCAGCACCAGCTCGCCGCCATGCATGTTGGAGGCGATCTCCAGTGCACCGCCCGCCACCGCGACGCCCGCCGCGACGCTCAGCTGCTGGCTGACCGCGTTGATGGCCGTCGCC
>JAEUMC010000341.1 GCA_016793415.1 Devosia sp.
TGCGACGGCATCGGCTGCACATTGGCCGCCGGTGGCAGCCCCGCTGCATAGACCATCAGGTCTTTGACGATATCGGCGTCGGGCGTGCTGAACGGCACCAGCAGGCGCGGCGCGCCGAAATCGGCTTGCGCCGCGGCCTGATGCTGGGTCGGTGATGCTGGTGTTGCGGGATCGTCGACGAAGAAGTTCTGGCTGAGGAACACCGTGGGCCTGCCCGGGTGCCCCTCGATGTTGGCCGTGCTGGCGAAGGTGAGGTTGTCCTTGGCCGAGGCATGGCAGTTCATGCAGTACTGCGCAAAGCCCATGTCGGGGATGGAGTTGCCCGGCGGCGCCGGCCAGTCCGGGGCCCAGCCGCTCTTCGCACCAAAACCGTACCAGCCCCAGAACCAGCCATCGAACGACACCTCCGGCGCCCGGATCATCACCGCCGCGCCGCTGGTGGGGAACAGCTTCATCGGATCGACGCCGACACAATCGGCGGCCGGCGCCGGGTACATCTCCTTGATCATCACTGCGCCGGCCGGCACCGGTGGCGGGACGAGGGCGGGATCGGCTGTGCCAGAGCGGTACTGTTCGAGCCAGGCCAGCATCTCGGGCGAGTACCAGATCACCACCGGTGCATGCGTGCCGTGCTCGCTGCCGACCCAGTTGCCGTCGACCAGCGTCGCGGTGAACGGCCCGGTGTCGCGCACCGTCTTGTCGCGGGCCCAGCCCCGCGCGGGGTCACGATGGCAATAGTGCCCGAGGAAGGTATCGAGCTTGTTCTCGTAGACGTCGAGCTGGAACCCGCCGGGGTTGCGGATCTCGGCATCGAGCGAGGCGCAGAGCTGCGGGTCGACCGGGGCGAGGGCTGTCTGCTGCTCGGCCGGACAGCTGCCGGCGAGGGCACTGGCCGCCGACAGCAGGGCAATGGCGAGGCCGCCGACAAGCGCGGCGAGCGAACGCCCACGGACTGCAGGCTTCTGTTGCGTTGGGCAGGCGGCCGCGATGCTCACATTCGCCTCAGCTCGGTTGCGGGATACCCTCGATCAGTCGTTCGGAGAAGATCTTGGCAATGCTGTAGATCGACTGCATCGGGTTGGCGCCGACCGAGGTCGGGAAGATGCCGCTGTCCATCACATAGACGTTCGGCACCTCGCTGCCATCGGCAGCCCACAGCCGGTGGTTGAGCGAGACGACGCCGGTGCCGCTCGGCCCCATCTTGTTGGTCGCCTGCAGGTGCGCCGAGGTCAGCACGTTCCGGTTCGGAATGAACTTGAGGTTTTCATCGATCAGGTCGGCCTGTTTGATGTCGGTAAAATAGGTGCCGACCATCGGATCGAAATTCTCGACCCCGAGCACGTTCTCGTTGGAGGGGATGATCACCTTCTTGGCGCCGGCAAGGAACATCATCCTTACGCCGATCGCGACCCCGACGCGGAAGCGCGCCTTGTCGCTGTCGCTGAGCGTATACTCGAGCACGGTGTCGCCGGTCGCGTCGAGCACGACGCGGTTATCCGCCGAGGGCGTGTCGACCAGCATGCAGCCGAAGCCGACATAGTTGTTGAACCGCGCCATCTCCTCGTAGACCTGCTTGCCGCTGCCCGGCACCAGCAGCGCCCCATAGGCCGGCAGCCCCGCCATGGTCTCGTAGATGAAGCCGGGCGAGGCGCCGAACGAGGAGACATAGGTGGCGCTGTCGAGCCCATCGAGCAGGTCGATAACCCTATCGAACAGCCCGAGCAGCGGCACCGAGGGGTGGAGGATCAAGCCGCGCCCGATCTTGTCATTGGCAATCTTCGGGTTGGCCTTGACGCTGTTGAGCAGCACCCGCGTCGTGCCGATGGTGCCGGCCGAGAGCACGATGTTCTCCGCCGAGATGCTCACCGGCACATCGGGTGCGATGCCGAGCCTGGAGGGGTCGACCACCGTGTTGCCGTAGTCGGTCCACGGCGCCGTCATGTGCAGCGTCACCCCGGTGGCGCGGGTGCCGGTCGCGTCGAACACGATCTCGTCGACGGTGGCGTCGGGGATGATGCCAAGCGGATTGGCGCTGTCGCCAATCGCCGGGTAGAGCAGCTGCCGGGCCGCATCGAGCTTGTCATTCACCGGCGACGGGGAATCGCCGACCGGGAAGCGGTTGAGGTGGTAGAGCGACGGATCGGCGCCATAGGCGGCGGCGCCATCCCACAGCGCCTG
>JAEUMC010000377.1 GCA_016793415.1 Devosia sp.
GTCGACGCTGCTGAAGATCGCCGCCGGCGAGATCGAGGCCGATGGCGGCCGCCGCTTCCTGCAGCCGGGCGCCACCATCCGCTACCTGCCGCAGGAGCCGGACCTCTCGGCCTATCCGAACGTGCTCGCCTATGTCGAAGCCGGCATGCAGGCGGGCGATGATCACTACCGGGCGACCTACCTGCTCAACGCGCTCGGCCTTACCGGCACCGAGGAGCCGCAGCGGCTGTCGGGCGGCGAGGCCCGCCGCGCTGCCCTGGCCCGGGTGCTGGCTCCCGAGCCCGATATCATCCTCCTCGATGAGCCGACCAACCACCTCGACCTGCCGGCCATCGAGTGGCTGGAGAATGAGCTTTCGACCATCCGCTCGGCGCTGGTGATCATCAGCCACGACCGGCGCTTTCTCGCCGACCTCACCCGCTCGACCGTCTGGCTCGACCGGGGCGTGACCCGCCGACTCGACAAGGGGTTTGGCGGCTTCGAGGAATGGCGCGACCAGGTGCTGGAGGAAGAGGAAACCGCCCGGCACAAGCTCGACCGGCAGATCGTCCGCGAGGAGCACTGGCTGACCTATGGCGTCACTGCCCGGCGGAAGCGCAATGTGCGCCGGCTCGACGGGCTGTTCGCGCTGCGCCAGGAGCGGCGCGACCTGAAGCGTAGCGTCGGCGAGGTGAAGATCTCGGTGGCCGAAGGCGAGACCTCGGGCAAGATGGTGATCGAGGCCAAGGACATCGCCAAGGCCTATGGCGAACGTGTCATCGTCAAGGATTTTACCACCCGGGTGATCCGCGGCGACCGGCTCGGCATCATCGGCGCCAATGGCGCGGGCAAGACCACGCTGATCAAGCTCTTGACCGGCGAACTGCCGCCCGACAGCGGCACGGTGCGGCTTGGCGCCAACCTCGAACTTGCGAGCCTCGACCAGCGCCGTGCCACACTGAGCGCCGACATGACGCTCAAGGAAGCAGTGACCGGCGGCGGCTCGGACACGCTTGTCATTAATGGCCAGCCCAAGCACTTCATGGGCTATTTGAAGGATTTCCTGTTCGGACCCGAGCAGGCCGGCACCGCGGTGAGCAAGCTCTCGGGCGGCGAGCGCGGCCGGCTGGTGCTGGCGCGCGTGCTGTCGCTGCCCTCGAACGTCCTGGTGCTGGACGAACCGACCAACGACCTCGACCTCGAGACGCTCGACCTGTTGCAGGAAATGCTGGCCGACTATCCGGGCACGGTGATCGTGGTCAGCCACGACCGCGACTTCCTCGACCGCGTCGCGACATCCGTCGTGGTGTCGGATGGCGGCGGGCAGTGGACCGAGTATCCGGGCGGCTATTCCGACATGGTGAGCCAGCGCGGCTATGGCGTCACGGCGCCAACCAGCGCGCCAAAGCCGAAGGCCGAACGTGCGGCGCCGCCGCCGGCAGCGGCTCCGCCGGCGCAGAAGCAGAAACTCAGCTTCAAGCAGAAGCACGCGCTCGAGACGCTCCCCAAGGAGATCGCCAAGCTCGAAGCCGAGATCAGCAAGCTGAACGCGACGCTGGCCGATGGCAGCCTCTATGCCCGCGACCCCAAGAAGTTCACCGATACCGGCACCGCGCTCGAAAAGGCCCAGGCGGCGCTCGGCAAGGCCGAGGATGAGTGGCTGGAACTCGAGGCGCTGCGCGAGGAGATCGAGGGGTAACGACGGCCACCACGACCACTGGAGCGTGTGGCCACCCCCACCCTTGATCCCTCCCCACAAGGGGGAGGGAGACGCATACTGGGATTGCGGTTCTTGCTCTCTCCCTCCCCCTTGTGGGGAGGGTAGCGCAGCTAGGCGCAGCTAGGCGAAGCTGGGTGGGGGTGGGCCAGAGCCGCGAGACCCATCAAATAGTTCTACTCGACCATGACAGCCGCACCCTCTATGAACGCCATTGAAGCGATTCAATCGATCGAGGGAAATCATGCAGTATCGCAAGCTCGGCAATAGCGGCGCCATTGTTTCCACCCAGACGCTGGGCACCATGACGTTCGGTGCCGAAGCCGACGAGGCGACGTCGTTCCAGCTGATGGACGACTATGTGGCGGCGGGAGGCAATTTCCTCGACACCGCCGACGTCTATTCGGCCGGCACCTCGGAACAGATCGTCGGCCGCTGGCTGAAGGCGCGGCCGGAAGCGGCCAAACAGGTGCTGATCACCACCAAGGCGCGGTTCCCGATGGGCAATGGACCGAACGACCTGGGGCTGTCGCGCCGTCATCTCAACCAGGCGCTCGATGCCTCGCTGAGCCGGCTCGGGGTCGAGCACATCGACCTCTACCAGATGCACGCCTTCGACGCGCTGACGCCGCTCGAGGAAACGCTGAGGTTCCTCGACGACGCGATCCGCAACGGCAAGATCGGCTATTACGGCTTTTCCAACTTCATCGGCTGGCAGTTGACCAAGGCGTCGTGGATCGCCAAAGCGGGCGGGCTCGCGCCGCCGATCACGCTGCAGCCGCACTACAATCTCCTGGTGCGCGACATCGAGCATGAGATCGTGCCGGCGGCGCTCGACGCCAGTATCGGGCTGCTGCCCTGGTCGCCGCTCGGCGGCGGCTGGCTCACCGGCAAGTACAAGCGCGACCAGCTGCCGACAGGTTCGACGCGGCTGGGCGAGAACCCCAATCGCGGACAGGAATCGTACGGCCCACGCAACGAGCAGGAGCGCACCTGGCGGATCATCGCGACCCTCGAGACCGTGGCGAAGGCGCTCGGCGTCTCGATGGCGCAGGTGGCGCTGGCCTGGCTCGCCGACCGTCCCGCCGTCACCTCGGTGATCCTCGGCGCCCGCACCCGCGAGCAGCTGGCCGATAACCTGAAGGCCGCGGATCTGAAGCTTGACGCCGAGCATGCGCAGCAGCTGACGGACGCCAGCGCGCCGGAGGTGGCGGATTATCCCTATGGCAAGGGCGGGGTGAACCAGCGGCATCGGAAGATCGAGGGCGGGCGGTAAAGCGTATCGCTGGACTGGATCCAACCAAATGCACCGGCCCGACACCTCCCCCTTGATGGGGGAGGCTGGGAGGGGGTGGGGCCACTGGCGCGATGCAGAGCTTACGGACCGGTCAGTCCGGGACGTCAGAGCGTGTGGCCTCCCCCCTCCCGACCTCCCCCACAAGGGGGGAGGTGCCGTTCGGTGCGTGAGGCGAGACCCAGCCTTACCCGAACAGGGTCCGTTAGAACCACACCTCCGGCTCGTGCAAAATCTGCAGCTCTTCGGCCGGTTCGCCATTGATGCGGCGAAGCAGCAGTTCGCCCATCTGCTTGCCGGCCAGCGCCGTGTCTTCGAAGATGGCGTCGACCTTGGGGCGGACCTGGCTGAAAATGCCGGAGGTCTGCTTCACCACCATCTGCACATCCTTGCCGATCTCGCGGCCGGCATCGGTGATCCCTGCCATGATCGACAGGGCCGCAGCGTCGCCGGTGCAGATGAACCCGTCCGGGGCATCCGGCTCGGCGATGCGCTGCATGGTGGCGAGGCGAATCTGGTCGGCGGTGTTGTCGAGCGTCGCGCCGTCGATGATCTCATAGGCGAGCCCGGTCTCCTTGATCGCCGCCATGAAGCCGTCGCGCAGGTGATGGCCGAAGCTGAAGCGCATCGGCGGCAGGATGATCGTCACCTTGCGGCAGCCCTTGGCCTTCAACCGCATCACCGCGTGGTGGGCGAAGGCGTAGTTGTCGTAGTCGACATAAGGGTGAGCCGAGGGGAACGCGGTGCGGCCATGCGAGACGAAGGGGAAGTTCTCCTCCATCAGGAGTTTCACGCGGTCGTCGTCCGGCTGGGTGCGCGAGAAGATCACTCCATCGGCCGCCTTGTTGCGCAGGATATAGCGGATCGGATCGATCGGCGCCCCGCCGGTGAACATCGGGGTGATGACCAGATGGTAGGGCGTGCCGCGCAGGGCCTCGGTCAGGCCCGACACCATCGACTGGCCGAAACCGAGGATTTCGTCGTGCGGGTCGAGAATCAGGCTGACCACATGGGTGCGCCCGGTTTTCAACCTGAGCGCCGTGCGGTCGGGCACATAGCCGACTTCGGCGGCGATCTTCTGCACTCTGACGCGCGTCTCTTCCGACAGCTCGGGCGCGTTGTTGAGGGCGCGCGAGATCGTGGTGATGGCGAGCCCGGTCATTTCCGCAATGGTGCGCAGGGTCGGCTTGCCGCCCGGCTTGCCGGCGGCGCGACGCGGCTGGCGAGCCTTGGCGCGCTTGTTGTCGCGCGTCTCCGTATCGGCCAACGATGATCTCCCTCGAACGGATGGTGCCTACTGGCGAGGCATTTTGGGTGAGCGGTTATGCTCCCCCAGGATCCGCTCAGGCGTAGCTCAACATGTTATGCAATCGATTTCAAGGCTGGAAGCCCTGGGCGCCTATCCGGTTGGCATACTTTGGTAGCAACCGTTGCATCAGGCGAAACTCCGGCTAGAGTTCACCCATGCTGTTCCGCACCAAAGACCTCGAGGCGATCTTCAGCGGCCAATGCACGCTGGCGTTCCGGCGCTGGAAGAAGCCGACGGTCAAGCCGGGCGGCACGGTACGGACGCAACTGGGCATGGTCGGCATCGATTCGGTCGAGGCGATCGAGCCCGGCGAGGTGACCGAGGCGGAGGCGCGCGCCGCCGGCTACAAGGACCGCGCGGGCGTCATCGCCATGTTCGACGCGCAGGAGGGCACCTGCTATCGCATCCGCCTCCATCCGGCCGGGCCCGATCCACGAGACACGCTGCGCGAGGCAGTGCCAGACGCTGCCGAGCTGAAGACGCTGGGGGGCAAACTGCAGAGGCTCGACAAGGCGGCAACGGCGCCCTGGACCAGGCAGGCGCTGCAACTGATCGCCGATCATCCCGGCGTGGTCTCGACGACGCTGGCCGAGCGCGCCGGTCTCGAGCGCGCCGACTTCAAGCTCAACATCCGCAAGCTCAAGGCACTGGGGCTGACGATCAGCCTCGAAGTCGGCTACCGGCTGTCGCCGCGCGGCGCGGCGCTGCTCGCAACGCTCTGAGTTTTTCGCCGGGACGAATCTGCCGGGCAGGAAATTTCGCTTTCATGCTAGCGATTTGGAACGCGCGGGGCTGGCGAAACCGCCGGGGCTCACCTATCTTTCGGCCAGCGTCGACGAAAGCCGGATAGACCTGAGGCCGTCGACGCCGTACAAGGACCTGATGGCGGACTCAGCTTCGCCACACAAAAGCTGCGGGCGACGCGCTAGTCTCGCCTGCATTGGAATCACCCAGGCCATCGGCCGCCGGAAGGAGACGAACATGCACATCGCTATTCGCACCACTCTCCAAACCGGGCTTATTGGTAAATGGGTAGATCGCTCCAACGGGTGTTACCGACCCAAACGAATGTGACCTCTGTCACCCATTCGTCTCACAGTTCAGGTAACACCCCGGCCGTCCCCAGAGACGTGCCGATGGAGGTCATTCCATGCAGCATGCCCATTTCGAAAAGCCACATAGCGCCAAGCCCATAGCTGTCGATATCGACGGCGAACCAAAGGGCGTCCTGGTCGCACACGATGCCGGCTTCCGCTTCCTCGCCGTCAAGCTCGACGCGTTCGGAGTGGATGGCCAGGTGTTCGCCACCATCGAGGCCGCCGAGGCGGCAGTCCGCGACGCATTGCGTCCGGAAGTCTGAGCCTCTGCCCCTCTCCCCTGAGGGGAGAGGGTAGTGCAGCTAGGACCGAAGGTCCGTAGCGGAACTAGGGTGAGGGGTTCAGCTTCTCACCGAGCGCGTATTGCGCCGCTTCACCCCTCAACCGGCGCTTCGCGCCACCTTCTCCCCTCAGGGGAGAAGGGAGAACCGGGTCTGTCGGCGACTACCTTAGCCCCCCACCAGCTTCCGCCATGCCGCGGCATAGCTCGCCGCCGCAGCATCACCATCCACCAGCACCGTCTCATGCCCATCGGGCAGCGGCCGATCCATGCGCGCCAGCAGCGCGGCACCGATCGAGGTGCCGGTGGCGCTCCGTTTCACCGGCTCAACCGGTCGCCCGGTGGCCGCTGCCAGCATCCTGAGATAGAGCGCGTTGCCGGCGAACGGGCCCTCGACCACGGTGTGGTTCTCGGCGCCGGTCAGATGCAGGCATTCGGCCGTCATCATGGCGAGATAGAACGAGGTCACCACGTAGACCTCGTCATCGCTGAGGCTCTCGCGCGGCCAGCTCCACTGCGCCTGCCGGTTGGGGAACGGGCCGGAGCCCTGCACCACCGACGGCGTCAGCAGGATCGTCTCGCCCAGCACCCGCTCGATGGTCTCGGCCGACGGTTCGCGCGGCGTGGTCAGCATCTCGAATTCGCGTCCGCCCATGAAGCGGGCGGAGGGCACCGGGCGGCCCAGCGCATCGATATTGGCGAGGCAATCGCGCTTGAGGTCGAGATTGTCGATATCGCCGCCAGGCGAGGCGACGATCACCCAGGTGCCGGTCGACACCAAGCCGAAGGGCGGATCGCGCTCGAGGATGTGCGGCAGCAGCGAGGCGTTGGAATCGTGGATGCCGGAGTAAACCGGCAGCGGGCGTTTCAGCCCCAATGCCGCCGTCACCTCAGGCAGCGTCACCCCGAGCACATCGGAGGCGGGGCGGACTTCGGCGAACTTGTCGAGCCAGCCCTGTTTCATCACCAGCGACGAATAGAGGTTGGTGCTGAAATCCCAGAGGTCCGTGTGGCAGCCGAGCGAGGTGATTTCCTCGGCGGCGACGCCGGTCAGCCGGAACGACCAGTATTGCGGGTAGGTCAGAATCCAGCGGGTGCCGGCGAACTCGGCGGGGAAGGCACGGGCCTGCCAGAACAGCTGTGCACCGACATTGAGCCCGCCAGGCAGGCGCGGGGTAAAGCTCTCTGAGAAATCCGGCCGGGCCCGATCGTACTCGTCCCAATACTGGTCGGGGCCGGCAAACTCGTAGTCGAGCACCGGCAGCGACAGCGCGCCATCGGCATCGATCAGCGCCGCCGAGGCGCCGTGCGTGGTGACGCTGATGGCATCGAGCGGGAACTCGGCGTTGAGCTCGCGCAGCGCGCCGATGGCAAAGTCCCACAGGCCGTCGATGTCGAAATGCGGATACTTGCCGTCGCGCAGCACGGTGTTGGGGCGTTTGCGCACCGCAATCTCGGTGCGGCTGTCGAGGTCGACCACCGCCACCTTGGCGTTGGATTTTCCGATATCGATGACCCCGACAGTGCGGACGGTCATTTTCTGGCCATGCGGTAGACGATGGGCAGGGCGATCACCACGACCAACAGCAGTCCGATGAAGATCGACATGACGATACCCGGTACGTTCAGCAGCCCCAGCCCGAAGGTGACGAGGCCCATGATGAAGGCAGCGATCACCACGCCGATGATCGAGCCGGCGCCGCCGAGGATGGAGACGCCGCCCAGCACAACCATGGTGATGGCTTCGAGTTCCCAGCCCTGGGCGATCGCCGGGCGGGTGGAGCCGAGGCGGCTGGTGAGCAGCACCGCGGCAATGCCCGACATCAGGCCGGTGAGGCAGAACAGCACGAACTTCACGCGGGCAACGCGCACGCCGGAGAAGCGGGCGGCCGTCTCGTTGTTGCCGATGGCGAAGATGCGGCGGCCGAAATTGGTACGGTGCAGCACGAACCAGTAGATCAGCGCGGCGACGAGAAAGAGCGCCAGCTCGAACGAGATCACCCAGAACACGTAGCCCTGGCCGAAGAAGCCGAAATCCTTGGGGTAACCCTTGAACACGCCGTCGCCGAGGATAATGAAGCTCAGCCCGCGGAACAGGCTCATCGTGCCGATGGTGACGACGATCGAGGGCAGCTTCAGCCCGGTGACGAGGACGCCATTGAAGGCGCCGCAGACCAGCCCGGTGCCGATGCCGATGGCGACCAGCGTCGGGGTATCGGCGCCATATTGCACGGCGAGGCCCATCAGCGTCGAAGCGAGCGCAATGATCGAGGCCACCGACAGGTCGATCTCGCCGGCGATGATCAACAGCGCCATGGCGAGGGCGATCAGCGCCTTCTCGGTGAAGTTGAAGGTGAGATCCGACAGGCTCCAGGCGTTGAGGAAGTAGGGCGA
>JAEUMC010000247.1 GCA_016793415.1 Devosia sp.
GCGAAATTTGTGCGCATCTTTGCATAAAATCCGCTGCAGATCGCGTACTCGTCCCGACTACGCACTTGTGCGAAACTCATTCCAGATGACGGAACGCCACCAGAATCGGTGATAACGGTTTCGTGAGCAACAGGGGTGACCACCAGATGGCCAAGGCGCTCTACCTCGTGATTCAGAGCCGCGACAACTGGTGGGTCGATTTCGAGGGCAAGGCGCACGGGCCATTTCCCTCCCGCTCCAACGCCGCGCTCGAAGCCCAGTCTCTCGCCCGGTTCCAGTCCCATAGCGGCCGCGAGGCCGAAGTGCTGGTTCCCGACGAGCAGGGCCGCTACTGGGTGGTCTGGTCGAGCCTTTCCGACAATGGCCGAACCTTCAGCCCCTATCGGGTGGCGAGCTAGGCCCGCGAGATTCACATGATCAGCTTGCGCGGCACCTTGCGCACGAAGATCTCCTCGTGCCCGTCTTCGTGCGCCCGGGTCATCCGGTGCACGCCGTCGAGGATCAGCCAGCGACCTTTCAGGCGGGTGATCTCGATCGGGAAAACCAGGCTCGCCGCCCGCACCCGCCGATATTCCTTGTCGTAGCGATAGGGCGAGCGCAGCACCTGACGCGGTGTCAGCGCATAGCGGTGGCCGTCGAGTTCCCATAGCGGCACATCGAGGTGCCAGAGCAGCTTGTCGATCGGAAACGCTTCGGAGGGCAGGTCCAGCGCCCACAGCGCCTCGACGTCCCAGTCGAAGGCGTACCAGTATTCCTCGATGGCCGGCGGCAACTCGATCATGTCCCGGTCTCGTGTGTCGGCCGCTAAACCATAACATCGATTGGTGAAACCTGCATGACCCGGCGCCGCGTCGGCGGAAACATGACTTGACTAATCAGCATAGCGCGCTGATAGGTGACCCGAACAATCAACATATCCGGGTTCATCCGATGTCCCTCAAGACGCTCGTTGCGACTTCCCTTGCGCTACTCATGGTCTCGGGATCGGGCGCCGCTTTGGCCGAGAGCTGGACCTATGCCGATGGCTCGGGCAACACGGTGACGGTGGATCACGTGCCGACCCGCATCATCGCCAGCCAGGATGCGGCGGCCGGCCTGATTCCGCTCGGTATCCGCCCGGTCGGCATCTATGTCGACAGCGCCGTCGCCGAGGCCAAGGCGCTCGAGGGGCTCGACCTCACCGGCATCGAGATCATCGGCGAGGCCTGGGGCGAAGTCAGCGTCGAGAAGGCCGCCGCGCTGAAGCCGGATCTGATCGTCGGCGAGTGGTGGCCGCTGGACAATACCTGGAGCGGCGGCGCCGACGTGGTCAACGCGCTGAAGCCGCTGGCGCCCATCACCGGCCCGAAGCAGGGCGCCTCGATCGTCACCCTGATCGAGGACTATGAGAAGCTGGCCCAGAGCCTGGGCGCCGATCTCGCCGCTCCCCAAGTCGCTGCAGACAAGGCCGCCTTCGAAGCTGCGCGTGAGAAATTCAAGGCCGCCGTCGCTGCCAAGCCAGAACTCACGGCGCTCGCCGTCTGGGCCGGCACCGACGCACTCTACGTCGCCGCCACAGAAGGTTCGTCCGAGCTGATGGATTTCGCCTCCTGGGGGCTCAAGCTGATCGATCCGGTGGTTGCCGATGACCGCGGGTACTGGGAGACCCTGAGCTGGGAGAACGCCGAC
>JAEUMC010000383.1 GCA_016793415.1 Devosia sp.
GGCTATGCGGTTGTGGCGAACTACGAGTTCGTCACCGGGCTCGGGCGCGATATCGCCGAAATGCCCAAAACGGTTTCGGCCTACCTGAGCGGCGAAGCCGCTACCCAGATCGACAGCTACTACAAGAAGATCATGCCGCACCGGCTGCCCTCGATCGATGCGATGGGGGCGGCCCGCTACCTCGCTTTCCGCGAGGGCAGGCCTGGCGTGGTGGTCGGCGACGACGGCTGGCTGTTCTCCAAGGAGGAGTTCGAGGCCACGTTGAAGCGGACGCCCGATCTCGCCGAGGCCACCGCCGGGGTGACGGCGGTGCGTGACCAACTGGCCGCCAAGGGTATCGAACTCGTCGTCGTGCCGTTGCCGGCCAAAGCCGACATCTACCGCGAACATGTCAGCTACCCGGCGATCCCAACCGATCTGGAGCGGCTCTACGAAGACTTCCGCACCGGGCTCGACAATGCCGGGATCAGATCGGTCGAGACGCGCGCGCCGCTGCTCGAGGCCAAGGGCAAGGGGCAGTTGTTCCTCACCACCGACACCCACTGGACGCCGCTCGGCGCCGAAGTGGTGGCCGACGCGGTGGGCGCTGCGCTCGGCAAGCGCGACACCGCCTACACTATCGCCGACACGGCTCCGGTAGAGCGCGACGGCGATCTCTCGAAATTCATCGTTACCGGCGGGCTGGCACCTCTCGTCGGTCTGGGTCCGGAGACTGTCGTGCCGCGCGAGGCGTCTGCGCCCCCTGCAGCCTCGAGCACCGACATCTTCGGACCCTCCTCCATTCCATTCGTCCTCACCGGCACCAGCTACAGCGCCAACCCGCAATGGAGCTTTGGCGAAAGCCTCAAGGTCTCGCTCGGCTCGGACGTGCTGAACCTCGCCGAAGAGGGCAAGGGACCGATTGCGCCGATGCGCGCCTTCCTCGACAGCGCGACGCTGCGCGATACCCCGCCCGAGGTGGTGATCTGGGAGTTCCCGATCCGCTATCTCGGCCAGACCCAGCTGTGGGATCCGGAGTCAGCCAAGGAGGCGGTCGAATGATCCGCGCCCTGGCTCTCATGTCGCTGCTGGCAGCGAGCTTCGCCATCGCCGCCCCCGCCGGCGCCGCCACCTGCATGGTGCGGGTGCCGGAGTCGCTGTCGAGCAGCTCGGAGCGGGCGCGACCGATGGTGCCGGGCAAGTGCAAGCCCGGCCAGGGCGCCAACCGGGTGGCCAAGCCCGTCGATCCGCTCAAGCAGATCCGCAATCGGATGATTGCGGGCAAGGATGTCAGCTACAAGGAACTGCAGACGCTGGCGGATTCCGGCGACGACCTGGCGCAGCTCAATCTCGCCAAGCGCATCGAGGCCGACAACGACCCCGACACCATCGATGCAGCGGCCCGGTACTATCGCCGCGCCGCCGAGAATGGCCGGACCTCCGCCCTCCGTCCACTGATCCGGCTGCTCAACGCCGACGTCTTCCTCGATCAGCCCAAGAACCTCGCCTCGTCACAGGAACTGCTCGAGAAGCTGGCCGCCGATGGCGATGCGGTGGCGCGTGACGGCCTGATCGCCATGTACCGGGCCGGCAAGCCGTTCGGACTCAACCCGGCGCGCGCCGACGAACTGCTGGTCGCCTCGGCCAAAGGCGGCGACGCCAAGGCGGCGCTCGACCTCGCCTTTGTCCTGCTCTCGGGCACACCGGAGCCGGCGGAGATCGAGGCGGCCAAGGGCTACCTCAAGGTCGCGGCTGCTTCCGAAACCCTCAACATCCGGACGATGGCGGAGAACCTCCTCCGCACGCTCGAACCACAACTCACCGCCTCCACGGAGACGACACCATGAACAAGACCCTGCTGCTTGGCGCCGCGCTCGCCGCCGCCCTTGCCGCCAGCCCGGCGCTGGCCGCCAACTCGGCGTTCGGCTGCAAGCATCTCGAGGACAACCCGACCCTGCCCTCCGTCGAAGGCCGCGACGGATTCTTCTTCCGCATCTTTGCGGACCTGCGCATGCAGCACCCGTTCACCGAGGACACGGTGGCGCAGATGGGCAAGCTCGCCGAGGCGCTGAAGGCGCACGGCACCACGATGCTCTATGTGCCGATCCCCACCAAGAGCGTGACGCTGCCGACCTTCCTGCCCGACGAGGCCAAACTCTTCGGCTTCGATGAGGATGTGGCGGTCGCCGTCTATGAAGACCAGGTGGCCCGGCTCAATACCAAAGGGGTGATCGCAGTCGACCTGCTTTCGGCGCTACGCACCACCAATGGCGGGGACCCACCGTTCTTCCGCTCCGACTTCCACTGGACCTCGCGCGGCGCCGAAACGGCAGCGCAGACGATCGGCGGCATGATCAAGCAACTGCCTGAATATGCCGACGTCACCCCGGTCACCTACGAGACCAAGGCGACCGGCGCCGAGCTTGCCGTGTCCGGCATGCGCCGCACGCTGCAGGCCTATTGCGTGCTGAGCCTGCCGCCGGTGATCAGCACCTCCTACGAAACGGTGGAAGTCGCCAGCGCCGATGCCAACCTCGACATTTTCGGCGACAGCGGCGGCGAGGCAGAAGGCACCACCAACGACGAGATCGCGCTGGTCGGCACCAGCTTCTCGGACGCACTGGTCCCGAACTTCTCCGGCTTCCTCGCCCAGTATGCGAGCCTGCCGGTAG
>JAEUMC010000419.1 GCA_016793415.1 Devosia sp.
GATCCGCTCGCCGCCGCCTCGTTCGATCACCTCGACCGGCCCCACCTCTCCCTCGCGTGAGAGGGCTCGTTGCAGCGCTGCTGCGAGCTCAGGTCGCGCCACGCCCTCGGGCAGCGCCTCGACCACCCGGTCTGGTCCGAATGGCGGCTTGAACGACGGCTTGAACCGCGGCTTGTCGGGCGGCTGACGCAATTCCCTCGCACTGCCGTCCGGCCCAGCCGCAATGATGTCGTTGGCGATTGCCATGTGTCGCGCCATCGGCCCCATCAACCGGTCGGTGTCGCCGATGCTGAGCATCAGCGCCGTCACCGCCGTCGCCACCAGCACCACGGCCAGCACCGAGCCGACAAAGATCAGCGCCAGCTTGACCCGCAAGCCGTGCATCAATCCGCCTCGTCGGCTTCGACTCGCGCCACCAGTTGATAGCCGCCATTACGCACCGTCTTGAACAGTGGCTCGTGGCTCTCCGCCCCGAGCTTGCGGCGCAGCCGGCTCATCAGCACGTCGATCGAGCGATCCAGCGGCCCGGCCTCACGCCCCTGCGTGTGGCCCAGCAATTGCTCGCGCGACAGCACCCGCCCAGGGCGATCGAGAAACACCCGCAACAACTCGAACTCGGCGCCGGTCAGATCGATCGGCGTGCCGGCGGCGGTCACCACGCTGCGCGACCCGGCATCGGCCGTAAGCGCCGCAAAGCGGTAGGTCGTGCCGCTCATCACCGCGGCGTTGCCGCCGGCGCGGCGCAACACGGCCCGCATTCGCGCCACCAGTTCGCGCGGGTTGAAGGGCTTGCCCAGGTAGTCGTCCGCCCCGATCTCGAGCCCGATGATCCGGTCGACCTCCTCCTTCAGCGCCGTCACCAGGATCACCGGCACATGCGGCGCCCGCTGTCGCAGATAGCGGCAGAGATCGAGCCCAGAGCCATCCGGCAGCAGCACGTCGAGCACCACGATATCGAGCCGCTCGGTCGCCACCCGTTCGAGGAATTCGCGCTTTGATCCGGCGACCGAAACCTTGAAACCCTGCTCGCCCAGATAGCGGCCGAGCAGCTTGCGGATTTCCTGGTCGTCATCGACGACCAGCACATGCGGAGAAGCAGTCATGCCGCACAATCCTCCGCCGGCCCCGGGCTGACAAGCGCGCTCTGAGACAAGATTTGCGGCCGAGCATTGCCAAGCAGCGCGCCGGAAACATTGAGCAAAACAGCCGCGAGGGCGTGTTTCCGCGGCGCGGCACCGGTAGCGCGAGCAAACACTTACCCGCCGCCATGCATTCTATTCAACGATTTAGCGCTTCGTTATGCGGCCAGGCGCACAATCATCGGACGACACCTGTTGCACCCCGCCCCACGAGGTTCGCCGGTCATGGAGTCGCCTTGGTACAGCCTGATGACCAATGTCTCGGTCGTCGCGTTCGTCGTCAGTGCCTGGACCCAGCTGCGTGACGGCCTGGAGCGCTTCGGCCCGCGCGCCACCGAGATCTGCTTCGGGGCCATCATGGGGCTCGGCGCCATTGCGACCATGCTGTTTCCGGTGCAGTTCGCGCCGGGTGTCTTCTTCGACCTGCGCGGCTGCCTGCTGGCGCTGGCCGCCTTCTTCGGCGGACCGCTCGCCGCCCTCGTGGCGCTGATCCCTGCCATCACCTACCGGCTGTGGGTGGGCGGCGCCGGCGCGGCGGTCGGCATGGTCTCAATGACGCTGATCACCCTCGCGGCGGCGTTCGGTCACCTGCTGTTACGCCGGCGCGGGCTGCGGCTCTCTCGCTGGCACTCCCCAGCGCTGGCGCTTGCCACCTGCATCATCAGCCTCGCCACAGTCCTCCTCTTGCCGCTCGACCCGGGAACTGACGACTGGGGTGCGCTGATGCTCGCGCGCACGGCGTTGCTGTTCCTCGCCGTGATGCTGGCCGGCCTGGCCCTGACCCATGACGAGGAGCTGCGCGCCGCCCGGCGCGAGAACCAGATCTATCGCCAGGTAATGGACGAACTGCCGGACAGCATCAGCGTCCGCGACCCCGAGGGCCGCATCGTCGTCGCCAATCCGGCCACGGCTAAGCTGTTGGGTGACACCTCGCTTGGCGCCCCGCTGGCCTCACCACCCCATACCGGCGAAACCCACCGCGCCTTCCAGCAGCCGGTGCAGCGCCCCGACGGCGGCACCAGCTGGCTGCAGACCCTCGAGGTCCAGCTCAACGACCCGCACGGGCGCCCGCTCGGCGTCATCACCCATAACCGCGATATCACCGCGCAGAAGCACCTCGAGCTCGAGCTCGACGAACGCCAGCGCGTCCTCGCCTTCGCCATGGCCCAGATGACCGATGGCGTCGCCATGTTCGATCACTCCGGACGGCTATTGTTCTGCAACGCCCGCTACCAGAAGCTCTTCCCGCTCACCTCCGATGTACGCATCCCCGGGGCCAATATCCGCGACATCCTTGCGGCGGCCGCCGAACGACGCGAACAGCAGGTCGGCTCGTCGCCCGCTGACGTCGCCGAATGGATCGACGAGATCACCGAGTCGCTCCATCACGATGCGGAGGAAGAGGTGCATCTGTTCGATGGCACCTGGCTACGCGTCTCCACCCGCCCCTCGCCCGACGGCGTTTCGATGGTCGTGGTCTCCGACATCACCCGGCTCAAACGCACCGAGATCGAACTGCTCAATGTCGCCGAGCGGTTGCGCGAGGAGGCGACCACCGACGCCCTGACCGGCCTCGTCAATCGTCGCGCCCTCGACCCGCGCCTCGAGGTCGAGATCGCCCGGAGCCTCCGTTCCGACACTGCGCTGAGCGTGATCCTGCTCGATATCGACCACTTCAAGGCCTACAACGACACCTATGGCCATCTCGCCGGCGATGCCCGCCTGAAAGCGGTCGGCCAAAGCCTCGGCCAGGTGTTCCGCCGCCCGGCCGATCTGATCGCCCGCTACGGCGGCGAGGAGTTCCTGGTGGTGTTGCCCGAAGTCGATGTCGAAGTCGCCCATCGGTTGGCCAACGATTATCGCGACCTGCTCGCGGCGCTGGCGCTGCCGCACCAGGCCAGTGAATTCAACCGCGTCACCGTCAGCCTTGGCATCGCCGCCTATGCCCCCGGCCAGACCGACCGCAGCGCCGCCGATCTCATCGGCCGTGCCGATGAAGCGCTCTATGCCGCCAAGAGCGGCGGCCGCGACCAAGTCAGCGGCTGGCGCCGCCGCTTCAACATGGTGCCGCGCAGTTTGCGCGTGGTGCATTAGGGGCGGTTCACGCTTCTTAGTCAGGAGCATTCTGCCCCTCACCCCGACCCTCTCCCCAGA
>JAEUMC010000442.1 GCA_016793415.1 Devosia sp.
GATGACATCGACATTGCGGAAGCCGTACTGGCGCAGGCCGCGTTCAACCTGACGGTTGGTCAGGCAGTCATCGATGATGATCCGGCCCTGCTTCTTGCCCTTGCTGTAGGTCTGCGCGTCGTTGCCGCCACCAATGCCCAGCTGGAAGCTGAACTGCGGCTCTGACTGGGCCTGGACCGGCATGGCCGTGAGGGTGGCTGCGCCGAGCGTCACCGCGACGATGGCAGCACGGCCGGACTTCATCACAGTGGAAAGGATCGGGGTCATGGTGGTCTCCTATAAAGTCTTCTTCAGGTGCCAGGTCCACTAGCGTGCCACGACCCTAAAGGTTGCATTCTTAACCAATGCGGTATCGCCCGTTCATCCAGCGTTCATGTTGCGGGGCAACGTGAGAGCCGGAATTCCGGGTGATATCAGGCACAATCGATGTGAGATTGCCGAACGCCCAGCCCGGACACTGCCTACCGGCCCCAGCTGGGCGCTCCGCAATCTCGAGCGGCGGAATAGTCCCCGAGCGTTGAACGCTCGCGGAACCGTGCGTTCACATGCCGTTCACGACCGGTTGACAGGCCGAGCGCCGAGCCCTACCTCCCGCTTAACCCACCCAAAGCAGCAAGTATGCTAGAGCTTGTGAGGCGCCCGATTCGCGCCTCGGACGGAGATTTCATGGCGGCGATCGAAGACCTTTTCGGCTCTGACGGCGAGGACGCCGCACCGCAGCGCACGCCTGCGACCCCTGCCCCGAAGCCCCCTGCTGCCACTGCCAGCGTTGCCCACGCAGCCTCCTACTCGGCTGCCGACATCGAAGTGCTCGAAGGCCTCGAGCCGGTGCGTCGCCGCCCCGGCATGTATATCGGCGGCACCGACGCCAATGCACTGCACCACCTGTTCGCCGAAGTCATCGACAACTCGATGGACGAGGCGATCGCCGGCCATGCCAGCCGCATCGAGGTACATCTGGGTGAGGACGGGTTCCTCACCGTCACCGACAACGGCCGCGGTATCCCGGTCGAGAACCATCCGAAGTTCCCCGGCGTCTCGACCCTCGAGATCGTCATGACGCGGCTGCATGCCGGCGGCAAGTTCGACGGCAAGGCCTACGAGACGTCTGGTGGCCTGCATGGCGTCGGCGTCTCGGTGGTCAACGCGTTGTCCGACAGCCTGGTGACCGAGGTCGCCCGCGACCAGATGCTCTACCGCATCGCCTTTTCGCGCGGCAAACCGCTCGGCGGCGTCGAAACGGTGGGCAAGGTGCAGAACCGGCGGGGCACCACGCAGCGGTTCCACCCCGATCCGGAAATCTTCGGCGAACACAAGTTCTCCGCCGCCCGCCTGTTCAAGATGACCCGCTCGAAGGCCTACCTGTTCGGTGGCGTCGAGATCCGCTGGACCTGCGACGAAAGCCTGGCCAAGGACGACGTGCCGGCCAAGGCGACCTTTCATTTCCCCGGTGGCCTGCGCGACTTCCTCGCCAATCGCATCGAAGGCGAGCCGCGCATCGCCGAGGACATCTTCTCGGGCACCATCGGCAAACCCGGCACGCACGGCTCGGTCGAGTGGGCGGTGGCCTGGTGCCTCGGCGACGGCTTCGTCAACTCCTACTGCAACACCGTGCCGACCGGTGACGGCGGCACGCACGAACAGGGCCTGCGCGTCGCCCTGCTCCGTGGCCTGCGCAACTATGCCGAACTGAGCGGCAACAAGCGCGCCGCCCAGCTGACCGCCGAAGACGTGCTGGTCCAGTGCTCGGCCATGCTCTCGGTGTTTGTGCGCGAGCCGGAATTCGTCGGCCAGACCAAGGACAAGCTGAGCTCGCCCGAAGCGACCCGCATCGTCGACACCGCGCTGCGCGATCCGTTCGACCACTGGCTGGCTGCCTCGCCCAATCAGGCCTCAAAGCTCCTCGACTGGGCTATCGAACGCGCCGAAGAACGGCTGCGGCGCAAGAAGGAAAAGGAAGTCGACCGCCAGTCGGCGACCCGGAAGCTCCGCCTGCCCGGCAAGCTGGCCGACTGCACGCAATCGGCCGCCCAGGGCGCCGAGATCTTCATCGTCGAGGGCGACTCGGCCGGCGGCAGCGCCAAGCAGGCGCGCGATCGCAAGAGCCAGGCCATCCTGCCGCTGCGCGGCAAGATCCTCAACGTCGCCGGCGCCACCCGCGACAAGGTGCAGGCGAGCCAGGCCATCGCCGACCTGATCCAGGCGCTCGGCTGCGGCACCCGCGAGCGCTATCGCGAAGACGACCTGCGCTACGACAAGATCATCCTGATGACCGACGCCGACGTCGATGGCGCCCACATCGCTTCGCTGTTGATGACCTTCTTCTTCCAGGAGATGCCCAAGCTCATCGAGGGTGGGCATCTCTACCTCGCCATGCCGCCGCTGTTCCGCATCAGCTCCGGCCCGAAGGTCGCTTACGCGATGAACGACGCGCATCGCGACCAGTTGCTGGCCGCCGAGTTCAAGGGCAAGAAACCGGATATCACCCGCTTCAAGGGCCTCGGCGAGATGCCCTACGTGCACCTGCGCGAAACGACGATGGACAAGAAGACCCGCACCTTGCTGCAGGTCCGCATTCGCGATGATTTCGAGGAGACCAAGTCCTCGGTGGACCGCCTGATGGGCAACCGCCCGGAAGCGCGCTTCGACTTCATCCAGGAAAACGCCGCATTCGTCACCGATCTGGATATCTAGGGACAGCGCTCAGTCGTCCCTGAGGGGTCAGGGACGAACATGATTACCAGGCGTGGGGTGCTGAAGCTCTTCGGCGTGGGTGTGCTTGGGCTGATCGCCACGGCCGCCTACCCCTTCATCGAGGCCCTCGCCCGCCCGCGCGTCACCAACTACACCCTCACGCCGCGCGGCTGGCCGGCAGGCCTCAGGCTCCGCGCCGCAGTCATCGCCGATCTCCATGCCTGCGAGCCGTGGATGGACCTAAGGCGCATCGAACAGCTGTGTGCGCAGACGCAGGAGCTCGGCGCCGACGTCATCCTGCTGCTCGGCGACTATGTCAGCGGCATGCGGCTAAGGACCGGCCAGGTCGCTAATGTCGACTGGGCCACGGCGCTCGGGAAGCTCTCCGCCCCGCTCGGTGTGCACGCCGTGCTCGGCAACCACGACTACTGGGAGGACCGTGACTTCCAGGCCGACCACACGGTGACCCCACGTGCCCTGACCGCGCTCCGCGATGCGGGCATCCCGACCTATGTCAACGAGGCCATCCGCCTCGAGAAGGACGGGCGGGCGTTCTGGCTGGCCGGCCTGGGCGACCAGATGGGCATCCTGCCGGGCGGCACCCATGACGGCCGGCACACCTGGGGCCTCGACGATCTCGATGCCACGCTGGCCGCGATCCCTGAGGGCGAGCCCACCTTGCTGCTCGCCCATGAGCCCGACATCTTTGCCAAAGTGCCTGCCCGCGTCAGCCTGACGCTCTCCGGACATACCCATGGCGGCCAGATTTCGTTGCTGGGCTGGCGGCCGTGGGCAGCATCGCTTGGCTCGCGGCGGTTCCCCGCCGGCCACTACAATGTCGAAGGGCGCGAGTTGATTGTCTCCAGGGGCCTTGGCTGCTCCGTCATCCCGGTACGGATCGGCAACTGGCCCGAAATCGTCATGCTTGATCTCGGCAGCGCCTGATCGGCACGCAATTAACCCCGCATCTGCAAATGCCGTTGACTCGCAAGGGGTTTCCACTATGTTCCGGGCGCGCTACGCGAGAGCCCCGGACAGGGCGGAGTCCGGTTTGGTTGCTGCGAGGCGAAGCCTGATTAGCCGGCTTGTACTTTGCGACCCCTTCGTCGACCCGCACCTCCTCAAGTAGCTGCCCGTCGACCTGCCTTCCCTACTTGAGCGGACCACTGATTTGGCAAATGACTTTTCCGGGTTGGGCCTCAGCGCCAAGGTGATCGATGCGGTTGCCGCATCCGGCTACACCAAGCCCACCGATATCCAGGCGCAGGCTATCCCGCATGTCCTTCAGAAGAAGGACATTATCGGCATCGCGCAGACCGGCACCGGCAAGACCGCCTCGTTCGTGCTGCCCATGCTGACGCTGCTGGAAAGTGGCCGGGCGCGCGCCCGCATGCCGCGCACGCTGATCCTCGAACCGACGCGCGAACTCGCGGCGCAGGTGCACGAGAATTTCGAGAAGTACGGCAAGAACCACAAGCTCAACGTTGCCCTGTTGATCGGCGGCGTCAGCTTCGAGGATCAGAACAAGGTGCTCGATCGCGGCGCCGACGTGCTGATCGCCACGCCCGGCCGCATGCTCGATCAGTTCGAGCGCGGCCGGATCCTGCTCACCGGCGTCGACATCCTCGTCATCGACGAGGCCGACCGAATGCTCGATATGGGCTTCATCCCCGATATCGAGCGCATCTGCGGGCTGCTGCCGCCGCGCCGGCAGACGCTGTTCTTTTCGGCGACCATGCCGCCTGAGATCCAGCGCCTCACCAACCGCTTCCTGCGCGACCCGATCAAGATCGAGGTCGCCCGCCAGAACTCGACCGCCGAGACCATCGAGCAGCGGCTGGTGCGCGTCTCCGGCAAGCCGGAAGAAAAGCGCGCCGCACTGCGCCAGCTGATCCGCGCCGAGGACAACCTCAAGAACGCGATCATCTTCTCCAATCGCAAGCGCGATGTGGCCACCCTTGCCCGCTCGCTCGAGCGCCACGGTTTCTCGGCCGGCGGCCTGCATGGCGACATGGACCAGAAGAGCCGCATGGAGACGCTCGATGCGTTCAAGTCGGACAAGCTGCAGCTGCTGATCGCCAGCGACGTCGCGGCCCGCGGCCTCGACATTCCGGCGGTGAGCCACGTGTTCAATTTCGACGTGCCGACCCACGCCGAGGACTATGTGCACCGCATCGGCCGCACCGGCCGCGCCGGCCGCTCCGGCGTTGCCATTACCCTCGCTACCCCGTCGGACGGCAAGTATGTCGACGCCATCACCAAGCTGATCGCCAAGGACATCCCCGAGGTGAAGCTGGGCGGTTCGGCCGAACGCGCCGACGAACCAGCCGCCAGGCCCGCCCGCGAAGCGCGTGGCGACGGCAAGGCGAAGGAGCCTCGCCGGGAACGCTCGGAGCGTCCGCGGCGCGACAGCAGCCGTGATGAAAATCGCGGTAACGGCACTGAAAAACCGGCCCGCGAGCCCCGCACTCAGCACATCGAGGGCATCGTCGCCGATTCGCCGTTCGGTTCTGACGGCCCGATCCCGGCCTTCCTCCTCAGGAAATAGCGGCGATCTACAGACTTTCCTCGGCGATCTCAGTAGAATTGCTAACAGATCGCCGGGTTTTTACGCCTCATTAATGCGGAACAACTGACAATGCCGGCCGAAAAGACCGGCAGGAGCCGGGCCTGGGGGAACGGTGTCAGAACAGGAATTCAGACGCGCCCTGGGTTATGCGAATTCGGCGCTGGACCTGCTGAAGCGCGCCACGATTCCTCCCTACCCGCAGTTCTATGAACTGCTCTACACCTACGCCACCGGCATCAATCCGGCGCTCAACGCCCGCATCAACGCCATCTTCCGCGATGGCAATCCGACCGCCGATGTCGCCGAGCGGCTCTACAACGAGTTCCTGCGTGCCCAGGACGCCAACGAGCGCATCTCGGGCGTATCGCAGCGGATGTCGAACCGCATCGTCGCCATCCACGACGCCATCGACACCGCGATGACCACGGCGAGCGCCTACTCGGCTTCGTTGCAGGTCGCGAGCGGCGATCTGGGCTCGGAGGAACTGGATGCCACGAGGCTGCGGACACTGGCCAATGCGCTGCTGGCGGAAACGCGCCGCATGCAGGATGCCAACCATCAGCTCGAACAGAACCTCGCAGCCTCGCGCGACGATATCGAAGCGCTGCAGCGCGACCTGGACGATGTGCGCCGCGAGGCGCTGCTCGACCCGCTGACCAAGGTCTACAATCGCAAGGCGTTCGACGACGGGCTGCTGCGCGCCGTGGGCCGGGCCCAGGAGCATGGCGACCATATGTGCCTGATGCTGATCGACATCGATCACTTCAAGCGCTTCAACGACACCTGGGGCCACCAGACCGGCGACCAGGTGCTGCGCCTCGTCGCCATGACACTCAAATCCAACATCAAGGGGCGCGACATCGCTGCCCGCTATGGCGGCGAGGAATTCGCGGCGGTTCTGCCCGATACCGACCTCGAAGGCGCGGTGATCCTCGCGGACAATATCCGCAAGGCCATCCAGGCCAAGGAGTTGCTGAAGCGCTCGACCAACGAGAAGCTCGGCCGTGTCACCGCCTCGTTCGGCGTTGCCATGTACCGCGAAGGCGATACCCCTTCGAGCCTGATCGAGCGGGCCGACCGCTGCCTCTACGCCGCCAAGCACCGCGGCCGCACGGTGGTGGTCGGCGAGACCGACCTCAAGGACGAGTATATTGTCGCGGGTTAGCGGCTAGTCGCCCGGAGCGAAGCGACGGGCGACTAGGTCGTCTCCACGCCCAACGACCGCAACGCAT
>JAEUMC010000445.1 GCA_016793415.1 Devosia sp.
CGGCAGGCCCTCGAGCCGCAGCACCACGTCGCGCGGTTCGGGCGTCATGTTGAGCACCTTGACGTCGAAGCCGTTGCGCACCGAGCCGTCGCGCAGCTCGACATAGAGCGGGTTGCGATCATGCAGCACGTTGACCGACAGCGGCGAGCGCAGCGCCAGCGCCGTCAGCATGGCGAGCCCGATGGCGGCCCAGCCGATGAAATAGACGACGGTGCGCGGCCGGATGATCGAGCGCCAGTCGGTACGCTTGATCGCCTCGACCAGTTTGCCGGTGGACGCGTCGCGGACGCGCGACGGCTGCACCACCTGGCCGTTGCCGGTGGCCAGCGCCATGTTGCGGTTGTAGTCGCTGAGCGTCGCATAGGAGATGAGGCCGCGCTCCTTGCCCAGACGGGTCATCACATCGTCGCAGGCATCGATGCACAGCGCACAGGTGATGCATTCGAGCTGCTGGCCATCGCGAATATCGATGCCCATCGGGCACACCACCACGCAGGCATTGCAATCGACGCAATCGCCCACGGGCTTGCCCTCGGCGATCGCCTTCTTGGCGTGCCGGGTGCGCGGCTCGCCGCGCCAGTCGTTGTAGGTGACGGTGAGCGAATGCTCGTCGAGCATGGCGCCCTGGATGCGCGGCCAGGGGCACATGTAGGTGCAGACCTGCTCGCGCAGCAGGCCGCCGAACGTGTAGGTCGTCGCCGTCAGCAGCGCGATGGTGAAATAGGCGACAAGCGGCGCCTGGAGGCTCACCACATCCCCGAGCAGGGTGGGTGCGTCGGCGAAGTAGAAGATCCAGGCGCCGCCCGTCAGCACGCCGATGATGAGCCAGATGGCGTGCTTGAGGCTGCGTTTGCCGAGCTTTCCGGCCGACCATGGCGCCGCGTCGAGCTTGATGCGGGCGTTGCGATCGCCCTCGATGGCCCGCTCCACGGCCAGGAACAGATCCACCCACACGGTCTGCGGACAGGCATAGCCGCACCAGGCGCGCCCTACCGTCGAGGTGACGAGGAACAGGCCGATGCCGGCCATCACCAGGAGGCCGGCGACGTAGTAGAATTCCTGCGGCCAGATCTCGATGAAGAAGAAGTAGAAGCGCTTGTTGGCGAGATCGACCAGCACCGCCTGGTCCGGCGCGAACGGCCCCCGATCCCAACGCAGCCAGGGCGTGACGTAGTAGATGCCCAGGGTAATCAGCATCACCAGCCACTTGAAGCGGCGAAACTGCCCGCTGGCGCGCTTGGGGAAGATCTTCTTGCGTGGTGCGTAGAGCGGCTGCCGGCGCCCGGCGGCGTTCACCGCCTCGACGTCATAGGTCTGGGGATCGGGAGTATCGGCTTGCATTCCGGCGTCCGGGGATAGTGTCGGCCGGTTGTCGCATGGCGGCGACGAGCCGGTTTGATCTGGGTCAAGCCGCCGGGGCGAGGCTGGTGGGGACCTTCCGCACCCGCCCCCTCACCCAAAGAAAAGGGGGGCGCTTGCGGTCGCCCCCCTCCCCTCTGATGGCGGAGCGCGCGGCCGCTATTGACCGCCACCGAGCCCGTGCACGTAGACCGCAAGCTGCTTGACTGCCGTATCGCCCAGCCGTGCCCCCCAGGCCGGCATGACGCCGTGGCGCGGCTGGTTGATCTGGGCGCGGATCGCCTCGAGCGTGCCGCCATAGAGCCAGATCTGGTCGTTGAGCGAAGGCCCGCCGGCATCGACCAGCCCCCCGCCGCCGTCGCCGTGGCAGCTGGCGCAGTTGTCGGCGAACAGCTGCTGGCCCTCGGGGCTCGCCGCGCCGCCCTCGATGCCCGAGAAGGAGGCGACTTGTTTGGCCACACGGTCGATATCCTCGGCGCCGAGGATGCCGTCGGCGCCGAAATTCGGCATGACGTTGTAGTGGGTATCGGCATCGGTGGGCGAGCGCGCACCATGGGTGATGGTGGCGTAGATCTGCTCGATCGTGCCACCCCACACCCACTCGTCGTCGTTGAGGTTAGGGTAACCCGCGCTGCCCGTCGCACCGGTGCCATGGCACTGCGAACAATAGACCTTGTACAGCGATTGGCCGCCGGCCCGGGCGAAACGCGCGAGGCCGTCGTCCTTGAGGATGTCGGCGACCGGCGTGCTGGCCACGGCCTCGAGCCTGTCGCCCTGCGCCAGCTTGGCCGCGGCAAGATCGGCATCGAGATCGGCGCGGCTCGAGTAGCCGAGCAGACCCGTGGTTGCCGAGGAGAGCATCGGCCAGGCGGGGAAGACGACAGTGTACCCCAGCGCGAACACGATGCAGCCGTAGAAGGTCCACAGCCACCAGCGCGGCAGCGGGTTGTTGAGCTCCCTGATGCCGTCCCACTCGTGTCCGGTGGTCTCGACGCCGCTGAGCTTGTCGATATGTTTGTCGCTCATCGACCGGCCTCCCGATCACGCGGGGTGGCATCGTCGAGCGGAATGCGCGCCGCCGCCATGGCGCTGGCTTTTGCGCCCGGGCGTACGAGGAAGAACACCACGGCGAGAAAGATCGCCATCATGTAGAGAAGGCCCCAGCTGTCGGCGAAATGCCGGAGCGTGTCGTAGAGTGCGGTTGGCATGGGTTCGCTCGCTTAGCGGTAGTTGGCCTCGGCGTCGTAGGTCGAAAAATCGACCAGCGTGCCGAGCATCTGGAGATAGGCGACCAGCGCATCCATCTCGGTGATCCGTTTCGGATTGCCGTCAAAATCCTCGGTACGCACGTTGCTGTAGCGCTCGAGCAGCCCCGAGGTGTCGGCATCGGGCGTCGCCTGCGCAACCAGGTCGCGCTCCGCATTGGCGACCGCATCCTCGCCATAGGGCACCCCCACCGCCGCATTGGCCTTGAGGCTGGCCGCGACGTTGCGCGTATCGAGCGGCGTGTCGGCGAGGAAGCCGTATTTCGGCATGATCGACTCGGGCACCAGCGCCTGCGGGTTACTCAGGTGCTCCACATGCCACTCGTCGGAGTAGCGACCGCCGACCCGGGCGAGATCCGGTCCGGTGCGCTTGGACCCCCACTGGAACGGATGGTCGTACATCGACTCCGCTGCCAGCGAGTAATGGCCATAGCGCTCGGTCTCGTCGCGGAACGGCCGGATCATCTGGCTATGGCAGGTGTAGCAGCCCTCGCGGATGTAGATGTCACGACCCGCCAATTCGAGCGGGGTGTAGGGGCGCATCCCCTCCACCTTCTCGATGGTGTTCTGGAAGTAGAACAGCGGCGCGACCTCGACGATGCCGCCGATGCAGACGACCACCAGCGAGAGGGTCAGGAGCAGCGTGGCGTTGCGTTCGATGACGCCGTGCTTGCCGAGAATATCCATGGGTCAGCGCTCCTATTCGGCCGGCTGCAGTTGGGCGGTGGGGATCGGACGCTCGTTGCGGACGCGGCCGCGAATGGTCATCCAGATGTTGAAGGCCATCACCAGTCCGCCGGCGAGGTAGAGCATGCCGCCGAAGGCCCGGGCGATGTAGTAGGGGTGGAGCGCGGCGACGGTCTCGGCGAAGGAGTAGACGAGGAAACCCTCAGCATCGTACTCGCGCCACATCAGGCCCTGCATGATGCCCGACACCCACATCACGGCGGCGTAGATGACGATGCCGGTGGTGGCGAGCCAGAAGTGCCAGTTGACCATGCGCGGCGAGTAAAGCTGCTTCCGCCCCCATAGCCGCGGCACCATGAAGTAGATCGCCGCGAACGAGATCATGCCGACCCAGCCGAGCGCCCCGGAGTGCACGTGACCGATGGTCCAGTCGGTATAGTGGCTGAGCCCGTTCACCGACTTGATCGACATCACCGGACCTTCGAAGGTCGACATGCCGTAGAAGGCGATGGCGATGACCATCATGCGGATGATCGGGTCGGTGCGGACCTTGTCCCAGGCACCGCGCAGCGTCATCAGCCCGTTGATCATGCCGCCCCAGCTGGGCATCCACAGCATGATCGAGAACACCATGCCCAGCGTCTGCGCCCAGTCGGGCAGCGCCGTGTAGTGCAGGTGGTGCGGGCCGGCCCAGATGTAGAGAAAGATCAGCGCCCAGAAGTGGATGATCGACAGCCGATAGCTGTAGACCGGGCGTTCGGCCTGCTTGGGCAGGTAGTAGTACATCATGCCGAGGAACCCGGCGGTGAGGAAGAAACCGACGGCGTTGTGGCCGTACCACCACTGGGTCAGCGCATCCTGCACGCCCGAGAACAGCGAGTAGCTCTTGGAACTGAAGGGGCTCACCGGGACGGCGAGGTTGTTGACCACATGCAGCATGGCAATGGTCACGATGAATGCCAGGTAGAACCAGTTGGCCACGTAGATGTGCGGCTCTTTGCGCTTGATGATGGTACCGAGGAACAGCACCAGATAGGCGACCCAGACGATGGTCAGCCAGAGGTCGGTGTACCACTCGGGCTCGGCATACTCGCGGCTCTGCGTGATGCCGAGCAGATAGCCGGTCGCCGCCATGACGATGAACAGCTGGTAGCCCCAGAACACGAACCAGGCGAGGTTGTCGTTGATCAGCCGGGCGCGCGAGGTGCGCTGCACCACGTAGAAGCTGGTGGTGAGCAGCGCTGTGCCGCCGAAGGCGAACACCACTGCCGAGGTATGCAACGGCCGCAGCCGACCGAAATTGAACCAGGGTCCGAAATTCAGCTCCGGCCAGGCCAGTTGCAATGCGATGACGATGCCGACGAGGAAGCCGACACAGCCCCAGAACACGGTGAGGATGGAACCGATCCTGATCGGCGCGTCGAAATAGGCCAGCGTATCGGCGGCAGCCGCGGGCGCCGTCGGCACCGGCGCAGCCGGCCGGCGCATCAGGATGATGGTGCCCAGACCGAGCACTGCGGCGATGATGCCCCAATGCGCAGAGAAGGCCGCGTCCTGTCCAAGCCCGGACAGGACGAGCGACAGGAACGTGCCCCCTCCCAGGATGATGATCCAAGGCAGATTCTGCAAAGCGGCCCCCGTGTGCTGCGTAATGAGACGCCTGCACCCTACGGCCACTGCCCCCGGGAAATTTTGATCCAGATCAACGCCCGCGTAGCTGTCCCGGTCTTTGCTTGCGGAACATGACGCACGGCGAACCAGGGGATCGAGGAATGCAGGTTGAGGTAAAGCAGGACCGGGCGCTCGCAGTTGATTTGCGCGACTCCTTTGCCCAGCAGCTGGCGCTATGCGACGTGCTCGAGGAGATCGCCGACTCGCTGCCTTATGGTCTCAACCACCAGAGGTGCCTGCGCGCCGCGCAATTGATCGGACCGGTGTTGCGCAGCGCCCATGCGGCCGAAGAGACCGTGCTGTTCCCCTGGATCCTCGCCACTCATGCCAACGGCACGACCGTGGTCGAGCAGTTGCGGCTCGAACACCTCGAGGACGAGTGCTTTGCCGAGGAAGTGCAGTACGAGCTGCAACTGCTTGGCTGCCGCCAACCGGTCCTTGCGCCCGAAGCCACCGGCTACATGCTCCGCGGCTTCTTCGAGTGCCTGCGCCGGCATGTTCGGCACGAGCATGAACTGATGGCGAATCTGCCCAACTCACGACAGTGAGCGAGCCGGCTGGCGCAACGAAGGCGTGAGCAGCATTCCGGCATGTTCTGCGACGAACAACCCGAAAGCGGCGAGCCATAGCAGCCCGCTTGCGAGCAGCACCAGGTGGTAGGCCATGGGCAGTGCCTCGGCGAGGGGACGCATCACGGCGGCCAGCAGCAGACAGCCATAGGCCACCGTCGTGGTGGTTGAGGCGGTGAGCGGCCGGCCGGTGTGGCCGCGGCTCGCCCGCGCCATCACCGCGAAGGTGGTGAGCCCGATTGCCCCGACGGTCAGCACATGCAGGGCCGAAGCCGGCGCCACCAGCCCCAGGCCGGCCAGCGCCAGCATGGCAAAGCCGGCGGGCACAAAGGCATAGGAAAGATGCAGCATCAGCAGCAACGGCTCGCGCCAGGTTGCCTGCCCCTGCCAGCGCGCCAGGCGGATGGCGTGCAGCAGCGCTGCCGCCGCCGCGAGCCCGGTGCTCGCCAGGACATCCGGCCACAGGGCCCAACCGGCACCGGCGAGCAGGGCCAGCGCGACCGCCAGCTGATCGAAGCGGCCGACCGACGCGGGCAGTCGGGCAGCGCCGCGCTTGCTCAGATAGTTGCGGGTGAAGCTGGGGATGATGCGGCCGCCGATCAGCCCGACCAGCGTCACGAACAGCGCCACCGTCAGCCGCAGCACCAGATACGGGTCGCCGCCCATGGCCTGCGCCAGGTGATAGCCGAGGTTGAGCACTGCAAGCCCGCTGATGGCGCCGGCCACCCGCAGGTTCTTCCAGTTGCGACCGCTCACCACTTCGCGGCCGACGACAAAGGCCAGCGCCGGCAGGAACAGGCAATCGAGCGCGGCACTGGCGAGCTCGCCGAGCAGTTGCGGCGCCAGACCGGCGAGGCGGCCCGCCAGCCACAGGGCGACCAGCACCATCAGCGGCGGGCCCGACACCGGCAGCCGGCCGGTCCAGTTGGGCACCGCGGTCAGCACGAAGCCGGCAAGCGCCGCCGCGCCGTAGCCGAACAGCATTTCATGGCCGTGCCAGGCGATCGGCCCGGCGCTGCCGCCGACGCTCCAGGCACCCGCCAGCGCGCCGATCCAAAGTCCCATGGCGAGCAGGGCGTGGAGGCCGGCGCCGAGGAAGAATGGCCTGAAGCCGTAGGAAAACAGTGGCGGTCCGGAGCGGGCAACGCCGCGCGGCACCGGTTTGTGTGGGGTGGCGCGGGGCGCAATGATCTGCATCGGATCCTCCGGGCGGCGGGAACTCTGCATGTGCGCGATGCCGCAGCGTTCGTCTTTGCGCTGGCACAAGGTTCGGGACGCTGCTGCGGCCTAGCCTGCGTGCAACAGCGAGGAGGTCAGCACCAATGCCGAACGAGCTCGACAGCCTGTCGGTGCGGCAGATCATGACCCGGTGGCCTGCGACCACCCGGGTGTTCATCGACTGGCGGCTGCACTGTATCGGTTGCCCGATCGGCGAGCTGCATCGGCTCGCCGATGCAGCGCACGAGCACGGCTATGCGGCCGAGGCACTCGCGGCGGCCCTCACCGCCGCCATCGCCGGCGAGTTCATCCCAGCAGCCCCGGCTCGATCCCGTCGGCGACCAGCAGCAGCCGATGCGGATCCTTGACCATCAGCTTCTGCCGGCCGGTATCGACGAGCCCGGCATGCTCCCAGGCGGTGAGGATGCGCGATACGGTATGAAGCGTAGTGCCGGCCATCTCGGCCAGATCTTGCTTGGAAATCGGGAAGTCGATACGGATCCCTTCGGCCTCGCGCACGCCTGACTGCTGCACCAGCCGCAGCACGGTGTGGCCGACGCGACGCTCGACCACTTCGGTGGAGATCTCGCGTATCCGCGACTGTGCCTCGAGCAGGCGCTCGCCGATAACCCGGATAGCGCTCGCCGCGAAGCTCGGATAGCGCTCGACCAGCGGCTCCCACTGCTCCATCGGCCAGCTCAGCGCCAGGCTTTCCACCACCGCGGTAGCGGTGCCGGGATAGGTGTGGAGCCTCAGCGCCCGGGCAATGCCGAAAATGTCGCCGGGGTTGACGATGCGCACCACCACCTGCTCGCCGGTCGGCGTCACCTGGGTGACGCGAAGCCGGCCATTGAGCAGCACGCTGAAATGCAACGCTGCGGCGCCCTGCTCGAACACGACGCTGCCCGCAGGGTAGCGCCGGGGGACGGCGCTCCGCAGCACCTCGGTGATTTCGATTTCGCTCAGCCGGGCGAAAGGCGGCAGTTGCTTGAGGACGCTGTGGTGAGGAACCAGCATGAGGCGGACCTGCTAGACAGTGTTGCGCGCGCGGCTGACCCGCGAAGACTGCTGTTCTAGTGCCCCAACTCTCGCACCTGCTGTTTGCGCCAGATCAAAGTGACGTCGGCGGTTCGCTCCTAAGAAGACCTCGTCATCGACAAGCGGTGACCCGAACAGGCTTCGACAGGAGAAAACGAAATGAAACTCGCGGGTTTGGCAGTCGGCATCGCTCTCGTCTTCACGACGCTGCCTGCCCTCGCCGCAGATATCGCGGTCGAAATGCTCAACAAGGGCGAGAAGGGGGCCATGGTGTTCCAGCCCGACCTGGTGCGCATCGCCCCCGGTGACACGGTCACCTTCACCGCGGTGGACAAGGGCCACAACGTGGCGGCCATTCCGGCGATGCTGCCGGCCGGCGCCGAGCCATTCAAGAGCAAGCTCAGCGAGACGTTCACCCAGACCTTCACGGTGCCCGGCATTTACGCCGTCCGCTGCGACCCGCACTACGGCATGGGCATGGTGGCGCTGGTGGTGGTGGGCGAGGACCTCTCCAACCTCGAGGCCATCAAGGCCGCCAAGAATCCCAAGAAGCCACAGGAGCGCTTCGACGCGCTCTTTGCCGAACTCGGCCAATAGGCCGGTGCACCGCCTGATCCCGGGGCTCGGGACGAGGGCGCTCGGCACGGGTCCGACCCCTCCCCCCGTCTGGCAGGACGCCCGGGAAAGCGGGCCGGCCGGAGGACATGCAGCCTCCGGCCGCGCCTCGCGGGCGAACGACTGAACCCTTCACTCTCAACAAGGCAGGACGACAATGACCAAGCGCAACGACACCACTGCTCAGAACGAGGACCGGGTCGATCTTTCGCGTCGGCACCTGTTGGCAGGCACCGCCGGGCTCACCCTGGGCGCCATCGCCGCCCCCACTCTCGTCGCGGCAGAGGACCATGCGGCGATGCCGATGGCAGGCACGGTTCCCACC
>JAEUMC010000506.1 GCA_016793415.1 Devosia sp.
ATTGCTGGCCGATGGCGAACAGTCGGTCAAGGACCTCACTGAAATCCTTGGCCAGAGCCAGCCACGGGTTTCGCGTCATCTCAAACTGCTTGCCGATGCCGGGCTGATCACCCGCAACGCCGAGGGCGCCTGGGCCTATTACGGGCTTGCACCCGAAGGGCCAGGCGGCGACCTGGCGCGGTGGCTGATCGGGCGGCTCTCGGCCGACGATGGCGAGCGGCTGCGCGATCGGCAGCGGCTCGAGGCAGTGCGGCTCAACCAGGCCGAGCAGGCGGCCGCCTATTTCGCCAAGGTCGCCGACAGCTGGGATCTGCTGCGCTCGCTGCATGTGCCCGAGGAGGCGGTGGAGGCCGCGATCGTCGAAGCGATGCAGGGCAGGGTGGTCGACGCGCTGATCGATCTCGGCACCGGCACCGGGCGGATGCTCGAACTGCTCGCCGGGCACTATCGGCGCGGCATCGGCATCGACGCGAGCCGCGAAATGATCGCGGTGGCGCGGGCCAAGCTCGCCTCGTGCTCGATCGGCCACGCCCAGGTGCGGCTTGGCGATATCGCCGATCTCGATGCCGGCGCCGGACGGGCCAACGTCATCGTCATCCACCAGGTGCTGCACTATTTCGACGACCCGGGCCGGGTGCTGGCGCAAGCCCGTCGCGCCTTGAAGCCGGGCGGCGAGATGCTGATCGTCGATTTCGCGCCGCATGGGCTCGAGTTCCTCCGTTCGCACCATGCGCACCGCCGGCTTGGCCTCAGCGAGGCGCAGATGGCCGGCTGGGCGCGCGCCGCCGACCTCGAGGTCGCCGACCTCAGATCCTTCCCACCCACCAATCCGACCGAGGGGCTCACTGTGTGCCTCTGGCGGCTTACCGACGAGACGGACAACCCGATATGAGTACTGACTACACCGACCGCCCGAGCCGCATGCGCCCGGACGTGCGGCCCGATTTCCAGGTCTCGTTCGAGTTCTTCCCGCCCAAGACCGACGTCATGGAGGAGCGGTTCTGGGAGTCGATCCACAAGCTGGCGCCGCTGCATCCGCGCTTCGTTTCGGTCACTTACGGTGCCGGTGGCTCGACGCGCGAGCGCACGTTGCGCATGGTCAAGGAAGTGAAGTCGCAGACCGGCGTCGATGCTGCGGCACATCTTACTTGTGTCGGTGCGACCCGCGAGGAAGTCGACGCCGTCGTCCAAGGTTACAAGGATGCCGGTATCGATCGGATCGTCGCTCTGCGCGGCGATCCGGCCGAGGGTATCGGCCAGCCCTTCGTGCCGCATCCGCAGGGCTACCAGAATGCCGCCGATCTGGTCGCCGGCATCCGCAAGATTGGCGATTTTGACATCTCGGTTGCCGCCTATCCCGACAAGCATCCCCAGAGTCCCAACTGGGAAGCCGACATCGACAACCTCAAGCGCAAGCTCGATGCCGGGGCGACCCGCGCCATCACCCAGATGTATTTCGACAACGACGACTACTTTCGGCTCGTCGAGCGGGCCCAGGCGGCCGGGATCACGGCGCCGATCGTGCCGGGCATCCAGCCGATCCATTCGTTCAAGCAGATTTCAGGCTTTGCGGCGCGTTGCGGCGCCTCGATCCCCGGCTGGCTGGCCGAGCGGTTCGAGGGGTTGGACGAGGATCCCGAGACCCATGCGCTGGTTGCATCGGCGGTCGCCGCCGAGCAGGTGTTGGAACTGGTCGACAACGGGATTACAGAGTTTCACTTCTTTACCCTGAACCGCTCCAACCTGGTGCTGGCGCTGGCGCGGTTGCTCGGGGCCCGGCCGGACTGAGCCGAAGCCGTTCAGCGTCCGTTCAGGTGGACTCCGGCAACGTCGAGAGTGGGGCAGTGCCCCGGCCATCCACAAAATGGCCACGTTAATTGGCTTCCGTCGGGCAGTGGGGACGGGGGCAAGTTGAAGGACAGCAGCCTATGAAACTCGATGGCAAGGTGAAGGGCGGATTGGCTTGGGCCGGTCTCGTCGTCATCCTCGCGGTGCCCGCCGCGAACATGGTCGTCGGTAACCAGAACAGCGGCACGGCCAACAGCGCCGTGACGACGTCGGATGCCAGCGCCACCAAGCCCCTGTTGAAGGTTCCTGCCGCAGCCAAGCCCGGCGCGACCGATCCAATCCAGACGGCGAGCGCCACGACCACTGAAGATCCGGTCGACAAGCTGCTGTCGAAGGGCAAGAAGCTGCCCTCCTACATTTCTGACGGCGACGGTGCGACACCGGCGAAGCCGAGCGCCTCGACGACGGACAAGCCGACAACGCCGGTGAAGCTGAAGCCGATTTCGCCGACTACGCCGATCAAGGCGCCGACCGAGGTTGCCGCTGTCGCCCCGACGGAGACGCCGCCGGTGCCGCTGCCGCGCGACGCGCGACCCAAGGCCACTGCGGTCGCATCGCTGCCGGCGGCGGAGAAGCCGCTGATCGTCGACGAGAACAAGGTGCGCCGGGAGGAGAACGCTGCGGTCGAGCCGTTCCCGCTCAGCGACGACGAGGTCGTGACCGGCGACCAGCTCGAGGAATGGGATTCGGGCTCGCTCGCCGACTATCTCGAGCGCAAGGGCCTGTTGTCGCAGACCTCGGCGGAAGAGAGTTACGATCCGGATGGGTTCTACCTCGACGAGGGACCGAACAAAAAGAAGAAGAAGCCGGTGCAGGACGACGACTTCTTTTTCTTCTGAAATCTGCGGCCGCCCCACAAGGCGGCCGAAACGTGATTAGGGGCCGACGATGCAATCCGCCGCATGTCTCATGGCTATGAAATTCCCGTTCGGCGGCTATTGTGCGCCCAGGTCGGAGAGCCACATGTCGGTCTGGCAACGTCTTAGTGCCTTCATCGGGTCGGCCTCGGAGCGGACCGGGTTGGTCGGCTCGATCATCAACGCGCTCGATCCCGACACCTGGCTGCCGGGTGGTCGCGACGCGGCGTTCACCCTGGCGCTGATCGCGCTGTCGGCCAAGATGGCGGTGTCGGATGGCGTGGTCACGGCATCGGAGCTGCGGGCCTTCCAGCGCACCGTCGAGATTCCGCCGGGAATCGAGGAGCAGGTCGACAAGCTGTTCAAGCTGGCCCAGCAGGATGTCGCCGGCTACGAAGCCTATGCCAAGAAGGTGCGGCGCTTCTTCATCGATAGCCCCGATACGCTCGAACACGTGCTCGACAGCCTGTTCTTCATCGCCTCGGCCGACGGAATGATCCACGAGGCCGAACTCGATTACCTCAAGAATGTCAGCGACATCTTCGGTTTCGACGATGCGCGGTTCGAGCAGCTGACCTCGCAGCACGTGCTGTTCGATCGCGGCGCCGACCCCTATATCGTGCTGGGTCTCGCGCCGAGCGCCGAGCGCGACGAGGTGAAGCGGGTGTATCGCCTGCTGGTTGCCGAGCACCATCCGGACCGGCTGATCGCCAAGGGCGTGCCCGAGGAACTGATCGATGTGGCGACCGCCCGCATGGCGGCGATCAACAACGCCTACAACCAGATCATGAAGCGCGCCGCCTGACGGCGCGCCCATCTGACTGTGCGCTTGACTGAGCCCTGTCACGCCCCCCATATGCGCCTCGCCAGTTGACCGGGTGACCGCTCCTGTTTCCGTGGGAGAGGAAAGTCCGGGCTCCATCGAAATACGGTGACGGCTAACGGCCGCCGGGGGCGACCCCAGGGAAAGTGCCACAGAAAGCAAACCGCCTCGCGTTCGCGCGCGGTAAGGATGAAAGGGTGCGGTAAGAGCGCACCGCGGACCTGGCAACAGGGACGGCACGGCAAACCCCACCGGGAGCAAGACCAAATAGGGATGACGCGGGGAAACCCAGCCGGTTTTCGAGGCCTGTCATCCGGGTTGGTTGCTCAAGTTCCGCGGCAACGCGGATCTCAGAGGAATGGCCGCCGCGCCAGGGAAACCTGGCCCTACAGAACC
>JAEUMC010000510.1 GCA_016793415.1 Devosia sp.
AGCTATCGCGGTCGCGACTTCCGCCTGTCGCGCACCCTCTGGCGTGGTATCCGCCTGGACCAGAAGGGCAATGCCTGGGTCTATGCGACGCGGCAGTTCCTGTGGTCGCTGCTGGTCGTCGCCACGCTCGGGCTCGCCTACCCGTTCATGTCCGCCAATCTCTGGCGCTACCGCTACATCAACACCTGGTACGGCGATCGCCAGTTCGGCTTCACCGGCAGCTGGCGCACCATCGCCGGCCCCTTCTACCGGGCTTACGCGGCGTTCGCGATCGTCGTCGGCGCGCTGGTGGGTTTCGGCCTCTCTAGCGGCGGACAGGCCATGGCGGCGGCGCCGCTGCTGGCGGTCATCCTCGGCTTCGGCGGCTTCTTCTACTATCGCGCCCGCGAGAGCAGCCGAATGTTCTCCGAGGTGCACCTGGGCACGGCGCGCCTGCGCGTCGAGATCAAGGCCCGCGCCCTGGCCCTGCAGTTCGGCGCCTATTTCGGCATGCTGGTGGTGGCCTCCATCATCATCGGCCTGCTCGGCTTCCTCGTCACTCTCGTGGTGCAGGGCCAGTTCGATTTCACCTCGCTGGCCGGCATCGCGCGGGCCGGCTGGATCGGCGTGGCACTCGGGCTCGGTGGCTACCTGGTCAGCCTCGCGGCGCTAGGTCTGATGGCCGAGGTCTACCTCGATTTCGGATACTGGATGCTGGTGGCGCGCGGCGCCAGCATCACCGGGCTCGACAGCCTCGGCAGCGTGCGTGCCGGCGACGAGGACAAGGCGCTGGCCGGCGAGGGCCTCGCCGATGCGCTCAATGTGGGGTCGTTCTGATGGAGACGGAGCCGACCGGCCGCTATTATGACGGCGTCGTGGCCACCCGACATTTCGTCACTTTCGCGCTGACCCGTGACGCTGCACCGGCCGAACTGATCATCGCCGACCGCGACACGCGCGAGGAGCTCGATCGCTGGCCGGTCGAAAGCGTGTTCGAGGTCGCGGGGCTGGGCGACGAGCTGCGCCTCGGCGCCGCCGATCGGCCTTATGGGGCACGGCTCACGGTACCGGCCGGCGAGTGGTGCACCGCCTTGCGCGAAGCGCTCCCCGGCCGCGGCCGCCGGGTGCGGCTCGAACGCGGGCAGCAGCGGCGCATCCTCGGCATCGCAGTGGCGGCGCTTGCCTCGGTCATCGCCGCCTATGTGTTCGGCGTGCCGGTCCTGGCCGACGGCGTCACCCGGCTGGTGCCGCCGGCCTGGGAAACGCGGCTCGGCGATGGCGCGCGGCTGCAGATCGAGGGCATGCTGAGCGATGGTCGCGGCTTTCAGGCCTGCGGCGACCAGTTCGATGCCGGCAACGTCGCCATCAGGCGCTTCGCCGCCGAGGTGATGGCCGATACCGGATCGCCCTTCATCCCCAGGGTGACGGTGGTGCGTTCGCCACTCACCAACGCCTTCGCATTGCCGGGTGGCCAGGTCTACTATTTCTCCGGCCTGCTCGAACGCACCGAAACCGCCGATGAATTCGCCGGCGTGCTCGCGCATGAGCTTGGCCACGTGGTCAACCGGCACGGCATGGAGATGCTGATCGAAAGCTCGGCGACCGGCCTCCTGGTCGGCTTCGTGCTCGGCGACATGACCAACCTCTCGGTCGCGGCCGCTGCCGGTGCGACGCTGATCGACAGCCGCTTCTCGCGCGAAGCCGAGCATGAGGCCGATGCCTTCGCCGGCGCCGCCGGCAACCGCCTCGGTTTCTCGCCGCTGGCCCTGGCAAGCCTGCTCGAGCGCGTCGCTGCCGATGATACGATGAGCCGCACCCTGGCGCTGCTCAACACCCATCCCCTGACCGACGAGCGCCGCGCCGCGCTCGAGGCTTTGGAGGTCGCGCCCATCACCGCCCTCCCTGTCTTCTCGGAGGCGGAATGGCAGGCGATCAAGTCGATGTGCGGACGGCCGGCGGCTAGCGTCTCCGGCGGCGTTGGGGTCGTGGATCGGGGCGCGTCACCACCGGGCTCCTAACAACTTTCTTCCGCGAGGCTTTGCACGAAGCGGCCCGCCGTGCTTATCCCTTATCTCTCCAGCAGTTCCGGCCGGCACGATGCGCATTCTCATCCGCACCTCGAAATGGGCGATCTGGGCCCGGCGCTTCGGCAGTCTGGCGCTGCCGCTCACCATCATCCCGGTGCTGCTGCACCGCGAGCAGCTGATCACCAGCGCCGATTTCGTCGTCATCGAAGCGGTGGCCGCCGGGGTTGCGGCCCTGGCAATTTTCCTCGCACTGGGCGCCTTCGGGCGGTTGTGGATTACCGGCGACCAGGGTTGGAGCAAGGCCGGCTGGGGCCTGTTCTTCGGCATCGTCTGCCTGTTGCCGTTCGCCTATCTCGGCTACGAGGCGATGCGCTACCCGATGGTCAACGAGGTGACGACCGATATCGCCAATCCGCTGCCATTGGTTTCACCGGTGCGCGTCGCGCCCACCAGCGCGCCGCTGCGCGAGGCGATCGCCGCGACCTTCCCCAATGTGCAGACCCGCAGCTATCCGGTGGATGCCACCGAAATGTTCGCCATCGTCGACGATCTGGTCGAGGCCCGGGGTTGGGACGTGCGCACCCGCCGGGCCCCACCGACGGCGCTCGATATCGGTGAAATCAACGCCATTGCGGTGACCCTGTTCGGCTGGCGCGACGAGGTGGCGATCCGCGTGGCCGGCACCGCGCAGGGTTCGCTCATCGACATGCGCTCGGTGCCGCTGGGGGGCTTTCATGATTTCGGCGAGAACGGCAAGCGGATCGAGGAGTTCCTCGTGGCGCTCGACCAGAAGATCACCCTGACGCTGCGCGATGCGCCGCAGGCCGCCACGGCCCCCGACACCGACACCCCGCCGCCGCCCGAGGGCGAGGCAGATGGCGATGCCGAGTAACCTAGGACCCGGCGCGGGCTGACCCCCACCCCTGTCCCCTCCCCCTAAACATGGGGAGGGAGACCAAAACACTGATATCGAGGCTATCGTCTCCCTCCCCATGTTTAGGGGGAGGGATCAAGGGTGGGGGTCAGCTCGCACCGGCTTCAATTGGGCGACTTCAGGCCCGCGACGGAAACAGTGTCGTGCCGAACGGGCCGTAAGTTGCGCCGATCAGGCCGCGATCGACCAGGTACTCGACATGCGCCTTCAGCGTCATCAGCGCCGCCCCGCGCAGCGGTAACGCCAGTTGCGGGTAGATCGGCGCCAACAGCTCACCGATCTTGCGCGCGCCGCCGTTTACTGCCGCCACCACCTGGCGGTTGCGCTCCTGCCGGTGCGCCAGCAGCGCCCGCGCGTAGTCCGGCCCGTCCTCGATCACCCCGCCATGGGCGGGCGCATACTGCGCGTAGCCAAGACCGATGACCTTTTCGAGTGAGTTGAGGTAATCCGCCATCGAGCCGTCCGGCACCGAAACGAGCGTCGAATTCCAGCCCATGATGTGGTCGCCGGTCAGCAGCCATGGTGTGTCGACGAGGCCGAACGCCAGGTGGTTGGCGCAGTGGCCCGGCGTGGCGATCGCCTCCAGCACCACCCCGTCGAGCGTCAGTTTCTCTCCGTCCTCGAGCACCCGGTCCGGCTCGAGTGTCCAGTCGCTCTCGCCGCCCACCGGGTTGACCTCGAACAGCCGCCGCGTCCGGCTGAGCCGATGCTTGCCGCCCGACCAGACCGGCGCGCCGATGGCGGCCCTGAGCCTGGGCACCAGCGCCGAGTGGTCGATATGGGTGTGGCTGAGGATGATCGCCTCCACCGGGCGACCGGCGATAGCGTGGATCAGCGCCTCGAGATGCGCGCTGTCGTCCGGCCCCGGGTCGATCACCGCCACCCGCTCATGGCCGATGATGAAGCTGTTGGTGCCCTTGAAAGTATAGGGGCCGGCGTTCGGCGCGGTGACGCGGACGAGGCCGGGCGCCACGCTCACGGGGTGGCCGGTTTGTGCGTCGAACGTCGTGTTGAAGCTCAGCGCCGGCGTCTGGCCAGCCATTGCGCTCTCCCAGGCGAGCGACTAGTAATCGGCGCTAGCAATGCTCCTCAAAGTGAAGGATTGGCAATGGCCTTGACGCTCACCACGCCGAATACCGTTCTCGGTGTGCTCTCGCCCAAGTCGCAGTCGGCGCGCCTCGTGGCAAACCTGGTCACCGTGGTGCTCGGCTCGCTGGTTTTGGCGCTGTCGGCCAAGATCTCGGTGCCGGTGATGCCGATCCCGGTAACCCTGCAGACCATGGCGGTTGCGGCCCTCGCCGCCGGCTTCGGCTGGCGCATCGGCGTCGCCACCGTGGCGCTCTATATCGTTGAGGGCCTGTCGGGCCTGCCGGTCTTCGCCACCGGCGGTGGCATCGACTACATCATGCGCCCGTCCTTCGGCTTCATTCTCGGCTACCTGCCGATGGCCTACATCATCGGGCGAGCCGCCGACCTGGGGGCTTCGGGCCGCATCGTGCTGTTGTTCGGCGCCATGCTGCTGGCCGACGCCGTGCTGTTCGCCTTCGGCTTCACCTGGTTGCTGGTGGTCGCCAATGTGATCGTGCAGTCGGGTGCGACGCTCCCGGGCTGGCTCGATGGCTCGAACCTTCTGGGCGCGGCCTGGAACGGCGCTGTGGCTCCCTTCATCCTGTGGGACGTGCTGAAGATGGCCTTCGCGGCGGTGAGCGTCGTGGGCCTGTGGAAGCGGCTGCCCAAGCAGGGCTGAACCTTGACCGCACGAACCTGAAAAAGGGCCGGTCAGCTGACCGGCCCTCTCTCTTTGCGAGGTGCTGCGGGCTAGTTGGTAAATACCGCCAGCGAACCGTCGGCGGCGACGCCGATGGCGATTACCTCCTCGGCCGAGGTGTTGTTGGCTTCGAGCCAGGCGTTGAGCGCCACGTTCGAGCTGAGCGCCACCTGCAGGTCATCGATCTCGTCGGCATTGCCGCTCAGTGCGAGGTCGAAGGCGGTAGCGTTGTCGGCATTGATCCAGCCGCTGACGTCATAGGTGGTGGCATCGATCTCGGTGAGGCTGGCGAGGCTGGTTTCAGTCCAGTGGCTCGCCTCGATCAGGGAGATCACCGCGCCCAGCTCATCATCGGATGTTAAGGACGCAGTCGCGGAGGCATTGGCGGCGAGGCTGCCGGCCGTGCTATCAATGGCCTCGAGGTCGTCGTGTCCAAGACTGGCCGTAGCGTCGATATCGGTCGCCACTCCGAGCGACAGGCCGCCTTCGCCCGTTGCGGCAGAAGCGCTGCCGCCGAGCGAGACGCCGAGACCGACGTCGAGCGCCAGGGCGGGTGCGGACATGGCGCAGAGGCAGGCGAGCGCTGCGGCGAGGGTTTGAGTTTTCATGATGATGGCTCCGTTGCAGTTAGTGCGTCGAGGAGCCTCGGGGATTCGCCCTGACACGTTCATGAGATCGTTGTCAGGCAA